>CALXCW010000153.1 GCA_944386905.1 uncultured Oscillospiraceae bacterium | reverse complement strand
GTTGGCGGGGCGCTTTGCCGTTATTCATGTATGAACGTAATCAATGGATTAGCCTCGAGCCACACCGAAGACGCTTCAGTCTACTTCGTTGTACGCACCGACTGGAATTTCTGTATCCACCAGCTCCAGCCCCGCTGCCACCCTTTCCAGCTCCTCAAAGCCGATGTACGAATCAGCGCCGGAGCCGATGTGAATGACGCAGTCGTGTGCCGCATCATAGAGCACCAGGTGATATTGGTCTCTGCCGTCGTAATTCTGGGTCAGATAGGTGGCCTCCATGCCCTGGAAGATACCTTCCTCCACGGTGGTGTTTTCGCCCTGCACCACAATGGGCTTGTCGTGAATATCGCTGGCGGAGAATACCTCCACCACCGTGAAGTCCTTCAAATCCTCGGAGCTGGCGCAAAGCCGCACATAGGTTCCGTCGAGAATTTCATCTGAGAGGCCAGAATCTGCCACCAGGGAAACCCCGGACGTCTCTTCCCAGTAGCTAAGGCGCTCCCGCAGGGTACGACTCTCCAATTGGCTGATGGGGTCGGGGAGATACGTGGCACGCAAGGCCATCACATGGGGCTCTGACGTTCCTTCCGCCTGTGCCTCGTCCTCCACGGAAAAGATGGTGTCGGACAGGAAACTCTGGAGCAGCGCTGCTTCCTTTAAGGATTCCTTGTCCACCTTTTCCACCTGGGACAGGCGATACTGGGTGTAGGCCAGGGCGCTGCCTGTCAGCACCAGACAGGCGGCCAAGATTAGCGCGGATCCGCGCAGCGGCGGACGGCGTGATGCCTTGCCTTCCAGCTTTCGACTCACCCGCCGTTCAATGGACTTAGTAGACACAGGGTGGGGCGGTGTAAGGGAGAGCTCTTGCTCCTCCAAGTCTCGGAGTAATTCTTGTAGTTCAATCTTCACAGAGATAACCTCCTTCGGTGAGTTGTTCCTTGAGCTTTTTTCGCCCGCGCAGCAGGCGGCTCTTCACGGCGGTTTCGCTCAGACAGGTGCCCAGGGCGATCTCCCGGATGGGCTGGTTGTAGTAGTAATATCGGAGAAAGACCTCCCTGGTCTGCGCCTCCAGGCCATCCAGCGCTGCCTTGACCACGGCGGTGCGCTCGGCCTGCTCCAAGAGACGCTGGGCGGATTCGTCACTGACGGTGAGATAGTCCTCCGCGGCTACGGTTTGAATCTGCCGCTTGCGCAAGAAGTCCCTGGCGGCGTTTCGCGCCGTGGCGCCAAGCCAGCCTCGGAGCCGGTCTGTTTGAAGTCGACCGCGCCACTGCCAGAGAGAGAAAAATACGTCAGCGGAGAGCTCCTCCACGTCCCCTCTGGCGGCGTTTCGCCCCAGCTGGTATTCGACACAGCCGTTACATAAGGGCCGTAGGCGCGGATCACGGCCTCCAGCGCCTGGGGCTCTTCGTGCAGCAGGGCAAAGAGCAATTCCTGATCGGTTGCCATGTCTGCCTCCCTTGTTTGATTTGAGAATTCTCATCAATATAGACGAAGGCATTGCGCATACGGTCGCGCAATGCCAAAACATAAAGTAAAAACCCGCCCGGATTCCCGGGCGGGTATGATGTATGATATTAGATGAGGTCGATAAGGCCGCTCTCTTTTGCGATGCGAGCCACATCGTCGTACTTGTTGAGGGCATAGAGGTGAATGCCGTCGATACCGCAGGCACGGTACTCGTCGATCTGATTGATAGTATACTCGATACCAGCCTCCTTGAAATCGGCCTTCTTCTGCGCCACGTTGGCATCGAAGGGCTCCTTGTCGAAGGGGTTGGGGAAGATCCAATGCTTGGAGATAATCTCACACAGAGCACGGGGCATGACGCAACCGTTGCGGCTGAGAGCCATGTTGATGGTTGCAGCCTGGTCAAGAATGGGCATAATACCCACATCCACGGGCAGCCAAATTCCAGCGGCGCGGATGGCATCCAGCCAGTAGCGGAACTGATCCATATCCCAGCAGAGCTGCGTCATGATGTAGTCTGCGCCGTTGTCCTGCTTCTGCTTGAGGAAGGCAATGTCAGCTTCCAAGCTGCGGCAGGCGATATGTCCCTCGGGGGAGCCGGCCACAGCGATGGTGAACTTATCACCAAACTCCTGGCGAACAAACTTGACGAGTTCCGTGGCGTAGTGCAGATCGCCGCCAGTACCAGTCCAGCCGAAGGGCAGGTCGCCGCGCAGAGCCAGCATGTGGTTGATGCCGTGAGCCAGATAGTTGTTCAGCTGCTCCTTAATGCCTTCTTTGGTGTTGCCGATGCAGGTGAAATGGGTGACAGGGACGCACTTGCCGTCCTTCTGGATTTTGTCGAGCACTTCCAGGTTCTTGCCCACGTTAGTGCCGCCGGCGCCATAGGTGCAGGAGATGTAGTCAGGATGCAGGGTGTAGAGCTGCTCCAGGACGCCGCCCTCACCGCAGAGCTTTTGCATGCCCACGTCGGTCTTAGGCGGGAACACCTCAAAGGAGAACGCGGCGCGCTTTTCAAAAATTTCAGAAACTCGCATAAATGATACCCTCCAAATCGATTCCGCTCGGCGGCGGACGCTCCGCCGCGCTTATGCGAAATAATATATATCACAATGTATAATTTAATATGAATCGGCGGGAAAGTCAACGATTAAAGCAGTTTTTTGTGTAAAATATTCCTGGCTATCAGGGGAAATTTCTGTGAAAAATTAGAAAATCGTCTGAATTTACAGAATTTTACCGGAAAAGCACTGCCAAGGTCAGAAAAACGAAACGGTAAAATTCTCCGGATGTGTCATTCCTGGTTGTAGGCGCGCAGCAGTTCATATTTGATATCCCAAAGCTTTTGAGAAAGATCGACGTAATAGGTATGGGGATTGTCAAAGCGCTTGACCTCATCCCAAAGAGCGTCGACTTCTTTTTTGCAGTAGTCTTGAATCTCCTGGAGGGAGGGGAGTTGATAAACTAGCTGTCCATTGAGGAAAATGGGCTGCTGAAGCTCCCTGGCGGTGTAGTGATACACCCGTTTACGCTTCCAGGTGGCCTCAGGATCAAAAATTGTAATATCCTTAGAATCGTCCACGGTTTCATCATAGACACAGAGATAATCGGCGATGGCCTTGCCGGTGTCCTTGCCGTAGAAGCGGTAGAGCTTTTTGAAATGGGGATTGGTGATCTTGCCCACATTTTCGCTGATCTTAATTTTCGGAACGATTTCGCCGTCTTTTTCCACAGCTGCCAGCTTATATACGCCTCCAAAGACTGGCTCCGATTTGGCGGTTATGAGCCGTTCGCCTACGCCGAAGAGATCGATTTTCGCGCCTTGGAGCAACAGGTCTTGAATGATATACTCATCCAGTGAGTTGGAGACAGAGATGGTGCAGCTCTGCCAGCCGGCTTCATCAAGCATCTTTCGAGCCATCTTGGTGAGATAGGTCATGTCGCCGGAGTCAAGGCGTATGCCGCATTTGGTAAGGCCACGGGGCTTTAAAACCTCATTGAAGGCGCGGATGGCATCAGGTATGCCTTTTTTCAGTGTATTGTAAGTATCCACCAGAAGCACAGGATTCTCCGGGTAGATTTCGCAGTAGGCTTTGAAGGCTTCATACTCAGAATCAAACATCTGTACCCAAGAATGAGCCATGGTGCCGCCGGCAGGAACACCGTAAAGCTGATCGGAGATGGTGCATGCAGTGCCCGCGCAGCCGCCGATGTAGGCCGCCCGCGCGCCCAGAATGGCGCCATCTGCGCCTTGCGCGCGGCGGGATCCGAATTCCAGAACGATTCGGCCCTGTGCAGCGCGGGCAACACGGCTGGCCTTAGTGGCTATAAGGCTCTGATGGTTCAGTGCCAGCAGTAGATAAGTTTCGATGAGCTGCGCCTGAATGGCGGGAGCCCGAACGGTGAGGATGGGTTCGCGAGGAAAAACGGGTGTGCCTTCGGGGACAGCATAGATGTCACCTGTGAAGCGGAAATGATGCAGGTAATCAAGAAATTCTTCGCAGAAGATTTTGCGGCCCCGCAGATAGGCGATGTCCTCCTGGGAAAAATGTAGGTTTTGAATGTAGTCTACGACCTGCTCCAACCCGGCGGCAATTGCAAAGCCGCCTTTGTCAGGGACATCGCGGAAAAACACATCGAAATATGTGATCTGATCCTGGAAACCCTTTTTCCAGTAACCGTTACCCATGGTGAGCTCGTAAAAGTCACAGAGCATGGACATATTCCAGGGCTTATTGTCATTCATGGCAGACACCTCGAATT
>CALXCW010000152.1 GCA_944386905.1 uncultured Oscillospiraceae bacterium | reverse complement strand
GACGGTGAGGATCTCCATGGCGCCCTGGTCATCCCCGGCCTCATCGACATCCACACCCACGGCAACTCCGGCTGCGATTTCTGCGACGGCGACTACGAGGGGCTGGTGACCCTGGCGAGGTTCTACGCCAAAAACGGCGTCACCTCCTTTGCCCCCGCCAGCAACACGCTGCCGGAGGATGTGCTGGCTCCGGCCTTCGCCAATGCCGCCCGGCTCCACGCCGAAAAACCCGCCGGCTGCTCCGTGATCCGGGGCATCCAGATGGAGGGCCCCTTCTTCGCCGAGAGCAAAAAGGGGGCGCAGAACCCGGCCCACCTGCGCAAGCCGGACTATGAGATGTTCCTGCGGCTCAAAGAGGCTGCGGGTGACCTGGCCATCATCGCCGACGTAGCCCCGGAGCTTCCCGGCGGTCTGGAGTATGTCGAAAAGGTCAGCAAACTCTGCCGCGTCTCCCTGGCCCACACCGCAGCCGACTATGACACCGCCCGCGCTGCCTTCCAGCTGGGTGCCAGCCATGTCACCCACCTCTACAACTGCATGCCCTCCATGCTCCACCGCGCCCCCGGCGTCATCGGCGCCGCCTGCGAAAATCCCAAGGTCACCGTGGAGCTCATAGCCGACGGTCTCCACTCCCATCCGGCGGCCGCCCGCCTGGCCTACGCAGCCTTTGGCAAGGAGCGTATCTGCCTGGTGAGCGACAGCCTCTCGTGCTGCGGCTCCCCGAGCGGCGTGTATTTCCTGGGCGGCCAGGAGGTGGTGCTGGACGGCACATTGGCCCGCCTCAAGGACGGCACCATCGCCGGCTCCGCCAACCACCTTTTCGGCATCTTGAAGATCGCCGTATCCATGGGCTTCCCGCTCTCCGACGCCATCCGCATGGCCTCCTACAACCCGGCCAAGGTGTTGGGGGTGGAGGATCAGGTGGGCTCCATTGCCCCCGGCCTGGTGGCCGATTTCCTGGTCTGCTCCCCCGATTTGGAACTCCAAACCGTCTACATGGCCGGCGAACCTCTGGCCTGAGCGCACCGCATTTCTTTCCCTGCCGAGCTCTCCAAAGCTCGGCAGGGTTTGTTTTTCCAGGTCACCAAAGGGGCGCAAAGGCGCTTGTTCCGTGGCGAATTCTGTGTTATACTATCAAAAGCTAGAAAAGGAGAGGAGAGATGAACATGGCGGAACACAGCCTGGTGATTCCAGAACACGACTGGCGCAAGCTGCTGGCTGCCGCCAACGGTGACAGTGCCCTCCTCTACCTCTATCTCCGAGCCGGCGGCGACGCCGCTGAAGCCGAGACAGCGCTGCACCTCAGCGCCGCCCGCCGGGCCGCCGCCGAAAGCTCTCTGCGCCAACTGGGGCTCTGGCAGGAAAAGCCCAAGCTCCTTCGCCCCGTTGAGCCCCCTACCTATACCGAAGCGGAGCTGGCCGAGCGGCTGCAGAGCGGCACCTTCCCACAACTGCTGGGCGAGGCCCAGCGCCGTCTGGGGCGGGTGCTCAGCACCGAGGAGATGAAAATTCTCCTCTCGATGAACAACTATTTAGGCCTCTCCGATGAGGTCATCAGCATTCTCATTTCCTACTGCCTCCACCGGGCCCGGCTGCGGGGCAGCAGCCGCCCGCCCTCCATGCGCACCATCGAGCGAGAGGCCTATGCCTGGGCCGACCTGGGGATTGAAACGCTGGAGGAAGCCGCTGCCCACGTCCAACAAGAGTTGGAACAGCAGACCATCCGCAGAGAGATGCAGCGGGTGCTGCAACTGTCCGACCGGCGGCTTTTCCCCAAAGAGGAGGCCTACTTGAACCAGTGGATCGCCTGGGGCTTCAGCCCCAGAGAGGTATCCCTGGCTTTTGAGCGCGCTTGCCTGAAAATCGGCCATTTTAACTGGAAGTACATCCATTCCATTCTGGAGAGCTGGCACAGCCAGGGCCTTCACACCGTATCCGCCATCGAGACCGGGGACAAGGCCCCCGCCAAGGCCGCTCCCCAAGAGCAGCAGCCCAACCAGTGGGCAAAGGACGCCGTGGCGCGGATGATGCGCCAGGAGGAGGAACAACATGGCCTATAGCGACACCGTCCTCCAGCGGGCTCGCGCCCGACTCCAGCAGGAAAAAGAACTTTACGACGCTGAGGCCGCCGCTCGGCAGGCCCAGATCTATGCGCGCTACCCACGGCTCAGGGAGATCGATCTGGCCATGCGCCGCACGGTGGCCGGAGCCGCCGCCGCCGCACTGCGCCACGGCGAGGATCCAGCCGCCGCCATCGCTGCCGCCCGCAGCGAAAACCTCGCGCTCCAGCGGGAGCGGGAGTGGCTTTTAGAAGCAGCCGACCTGGACGAAACAGCCCTGGAGCCGCCGCCCTTCTGCCCCCACTGCGGCGGCAGCGGCTACGTGGGCGCCGAAATGTGCGAATGTCTCCAGGAGCTCTGCCGCCAGGAGCAAAAAAAAGAGCTCTCCAGCCTCCTCAGCGGTAAGGAGACCTTCGAGGGCTTCCGTCTGGACTACTACCCCACGGAACCTGACCCCAATCTGGGTGTCAGTCCGCGGCAGCTGATGCAAAATACGTTCCTCCGCTGCCGCCGCTACGCCCGGGACTTTCACCCCGGCGCACCGTCTCTGCTCTTCACCGGCGGCGCGGGCCTGGGCAAGACCTTTCTCTCCGCCTGTATCGCCCGGACGGTGGCCGACAACGGCTTTTCCGTGGTCTACGACACCGCAGGCAAGCTCTTTTCCGATTTTGAAGCCGTGAAATTCGGCGGCGATCAGCGGGATCTCACCCGAAAGTACTTAGACTGTGACCTTCTGATTATCGACGATCTGGGCACCGAGATGACCACCCAGTTCACCCAGGCAGTGCTCTACCGCGTCATCAACGACCGGCTGCTGGCCGCTCGACCGGTCATTGTCTCCACCAACCTCACCGATCAAGCTCTGCGCCAGCGCTACACCCCTCCCATTGCCTCTCGGCTGCTGGGCGCCTTTGAAATATGCCTGTTCTTGGGCAACGACATCCGCCAGTGCAAACGCTAGACGCATGATTTGCCGTCCAATGGGCAAGCTAGCCCTCGGAGGAACGATATGCCAACAAACAATATTCCATCCCTTTTGCCCCTGCTGGAGCTCTTGGAGCAGCCGGCCTTCTTCATCGATTCCAGCGGTTCTGTCACCGGCAATATCCTGGCGGAAGCTCTGGCTCCCGCCTCCGGCGAACTGTTAGAGGCCTGGCTGGGTCATGGTGCGGAACTCTACCATGACTGGGCCGGAAAGGGCGTGCTGGTGCTCAACCTGACGCTGCTGGGCTCGCCTTACCGTGTCAGTGTGCGCGCTCTGGACGGCGGACGGCTCTTTCTCCTGAGCCCAGAGGCTGCCGGCCAGACCGGCGCCCTGCAGGTGACCGCTCGGGTACTGCGTCAACCGTTGACGGAGCTCTCCAACCTGGCGCAGCAGCTGGGTGATCTGGCTGCCACAGACAAAACCGGTCTGCCTTGGCGCGATGCCCTGGCCTCGGTCAACCGCAGCATCTACCGTCTCAGCCGAATCAGCGCCAACATGGCCGATCTGGAGCGGCTCCAGACCGGTACTGCGCTTCATACCTCTTCACTGGAACTGCAAGCCTTTCTCACAGAGCTGGGCGAGGAGCTCCAGGCTCTCTGCCAGGAGGCGGGCCATCCTCTGGAATGGAAGCTCCCAAATCGCTGCGTCACCGTCTCCGCCGACCCCATTTTACTGGAACGAGCCATCAATAACCTCATCTCCAACGCCCTCAAATTCAGCGATGCCGGTACGCCCATCTTATTCAAATGCGATGTCACATCGCGAACCGTGTTTTTCCGCGTGCGCAACCAATGCACCGACCCCTGCGGCCAGGTGCTGCACGACGCCTTCCAGCGTCTCAACCGTCAGGGCGTCCTGCCCGACCCCAACTGGGGCGTGGGTCTGGGCCTGCCCCTGGTGTGCGCCATTGCGCGGCTCCATGGCGGCACGGCAGCGGTGGAGCAGGATGCCTCCGGCGTTGTGACTGTGACCGTCTCCATTCGACGCCAGTCCGGGGCGCTCCACGTGGAGTCTCCTCCCTTTGACTACACCGGCGGCATGCGCCGCAGCCTGGTGGAACTGTCCGACTCCTTGCCCACTCGCTGCTTTGATCCTGAAGGACTATAAAAACGGACGCGTTGCTTTTGCAACGCGCCCGTTTTATTTTCAGGCCATTTTTGTCTTGAGGTCGCTCAGACGGTTGAGGGCCTCGTAGAGCG
>CALXCW010000151.1 GCA_944386905.1 uncultured Oscillospiraceae bacterium | reverse complement strand
TTATCCCGGTTGCAACCGTCAGTTGACAAATTTATAAGCGCAATTGGTGGCGCGCAACCGGAATTTCTGATATTCTTACACCGGACAGTACCCCAATGACAAAGGAGGATGTACATGACCCTCGGGGAAAAAATTATGAAGCTCAGGAAAGAGCGGGGATGGTCGCAGGAGGATTTGGCCGTGCGCCTGGACGTTTCAAGGCAATCTGTATCAAAATGGGAGTCTATGGCTTCTCTGCCAGACCTGGAACGCATTGTAAAGATGAGTTCTCTCTTCGGCGTCAGCACCGATTTTTTACTCAAAGAGGACACGCCGGAGGAACCAAGCGGTGTCGGCGAAGGGAAGGTGGAAGAAGCTGTTGCCGCGCGTACCGTGACATTGGAGGATGCCAACGAGTATCTCGCCACGGTGCGCGACACTGCGCCGAAAATTGCCGCCGGCGTCAGTCTTTGCATTTTATCGCCCGCAACTTTGATTTTTCTTCTCTCAGCTGTTTCAACCCATCGTCTGCCGCTCTCCCCAGCAGCAGCCACGTCCATTGGATTGTGCCTGCTGCTATTGCTCGTCGCTGCAGCGCTGGCACTGCTGATTCCGAATGGCTTGCGGCTGACCCATTATGCATATCTCGACCATCCCATCCGTACGGAACAAGGCGTATCCGCTATGGTGGAACGTCGGCAGGAAGAATACCAACAGACCTTCCGAACGCGGCTGGTGGCAGGAATCGCCCTGTGCGTTCTCAGCATTCTGCCATTGATGATCTCCCTTGCGACGGAGGACGGTTTTTGGATTGGCTGCGCGGTCAGCATCATCTTCCCCGTGGTCGCTGTAGGGGTCTATCTGATCGTACAGACCGCATCTGTTTGGTTCGGCTATCAGAGATTGCTGGAGGAGGGCGATTACACCCAAGAAAACAAAGCCTTTGAGCAAAAGCACGAGCCCTTTGCCACTTTCTTCTGGTGCCTGATCATTGCCGCCTATCTCGCTCTCAGCTTTCTCACCGGGCGCTGGGATCTCACCTGGATTCTCTGGCCTGTGGCAGCGATGCTCTTTGCCGCTCTTACGGCTCTTTTTAAGATGCGTTCCAAGCGGCCCTGATGCTCTCAGCGCTTGCGCTTTTTATAATCCCGTTCGATATTTCTTTTCCAGGCTGCACTCAGCGGGGCGCTGGCACGCACGGCGCTCACCGCGCAACTGACAGCCTCATAGTTGAGCTTTGTCCCCTGGCTGTCACTGTGGTAATTGGCAGCCCGATCGGGATCGATGCCCAAATGCCCCGCCGTCTCCACGGCATCGATATTGGCCCCCAGGAATAGGAATTCCCAGCCGTACTTCTCCTTCTGCCGCAGGATCATCTCCTTGACCTCCTGGGCTTGATAGCGGCGGCTGGCGTTCTCCATGCCGTCGGTAGTAATGACAAAGAGTGTATGCGCCGGGACGTCCTCGGGACGGGCGTATTTGTGGATATTCCCGATATGATGGATGGCGCCGCCCACGGCGTCCAGCAGCGCCGTACAGCCCCGGACATAGTATTCCTTCTCGGTCATAGGCTTGATCTCACGCAGGGGCACCCGGTCGTGGAGCACCTGGATCTGGGTGTCGAAGAGTACCGTGGAGACATAGGCCTCTCCCCGCTCCCCCTTCTGCTTTTCCAGCATGGAATTGAAGCCGCCGATGGTGTCCCGCTCCAGGCCCTGCATGGAGCCGCTGCGGTCTAAGATGAATACCAGTTCCGTCAAATTTTCTTTCATAAGAATAACCCCCTATGCTGTGATTTCATTTACAATCACAGTATAGGGGGTTTCCTCAGTCCATGGGTCGCCTGTCAGGCGACAATTTGCTTTTAGGCGTAGCTCTCTGCCCAGGCCTTTTCCAAGGCGGCCCAGTCGCGGTTTTCCTCCAGCGCCGTCCAGATTTCGTAGGACTTGCCGCCGGCCCAGACGTAGGCGTGGGAGTTAGTGGCCTCCTGGATGGCCTCATAGTGCCACTGAGAGGGCAAATTGTCCGGCCAGGTCACCATATCGGCCAGAAGGTGATCTTCATGCGGCGCGCGGCCCAGCACGGCGTTGACCAGCGTCACCGCCTCGGCTCGTGTAATGTCCTGGTTGGGGCGGAAGGTGCCGTCGCCGTAGCCGTGGATCCAGCCCACCTCGGCAGCCCGGGAAATGTAGACCGCCGCCCAGTGCCCCTCAGTGTCGGAGAACTTCCCGCCGCTGCCGTAGGGGTTGGAGAGGAACCGGGCTGCCATGGTGGCAAATTCCGCCCTGGTGATGGGCGCGTCGGGCCGGAATGTCCCGTCGTTGTAGCCCGTAAGCACCCCGGCCTGCACCATGGTGGCTACTGCATGGTGATACCACGCGTCGGAGGACACATCACTGAAGCCGCTGGCATCCGACCAGAAATAGGCTCTGGCATCATCGGTGAGCAGACGGAAGAATATCGTCGCCACCTCGGCACGGGTGATAGAATTGCCGGGCTTTACGGTGCCGTCCTGATAACCCACAATGTAGGCGTAGTGATCTTCGGTGTTGAGCCAGCGGGGCGTCACCGTCCCATCCACGCCGGGCAAATTGGGCCAGATGGGTAAACCTTTGTCATCCTTGGTATTGACCACCTGAACTTTATTCCCCTGGACGGTGACTTGCGTAGTATAGCCCTCCACAACGCGCTCCGTCAGCCGAAACGCCACATTGGTCGGGAATCCATAAAAAGTATGCTTCCAGAGATCATCTGCCGAAAGTGTAGCTGTCTCCAGGCTCTTGCCGTCCGTCTCTCGGATAAGCTCCACGGTGACTTGCTCCGGGAGATCATCCGCCCCGGAGAGATCGGCACCATCACCGTCAACCCAGCGCTTCTCCACCTGGATATCCCGTCCCGGCTCGCCGATGGTCAGAGAACCGTAATTGCAAATCGCGCCGCCGTAGAGCGCATGGTTGCCTCTGAGGATATTGGAATACTCTTCATCCTTCCAGGTGGGCGTCTGGGTGTCTTGATCCAGATACAGTTCAAGATTGCTGTCCTTGCCCAGATCGATCAGGCGGTAGACTTCAGGGTCTGCAACCACCAGTCGAGATCCTTCTCCCGAAGCTGCAAGCACCTTCCAGTTCATCCGCGTGCCGTCGGGCATATAATCCGTCACACTGAGCGTCGCCTGACGCCCTTGGGTGGCCTGAATATAGAGGGTATCACGGTCAATGCCGTCGTCTGGCGCCCCATTCTCCACAAAGGCCGCACCGTTGGTAGCATAGAGATGACTTTCCGTTGCAGCCTGAGAGGAGGCAAAATAAACGATGGCATTGCCCATCTGATAATCCGTGGTATTCGCCTGGAAGAGCGAGGAGGCCATGGTAGTTTGCAGGCCACCGCTGCTCAGATTGAGTGCACCGCCTTGGCCCTCTGATACATTGTTTTCAAACAAGTTGCCCGTTATGGTTACCGCCGTATTTTCACTGCCGCAGGCAATGTGCATAGCGCCGCCGTGTGTCTTGGATGTATTGCCAATGAAGTCGTTGCGATCCACCAGCAGTGTCTTAGTGGCGTTGACAAACACTGCGCCCCCCATATCGTCGGACTTATTTTCACGGAATTGGCAGCCCTGGATCGTCACCGTCCGCTGCGCCCCACTTCCATGACTGACGCCGATAGCAGCGCCGCCGTATATTTTAGTTGTAGTGGTACGAGCCAGCCGATTATACAAGAACTCTGACGAAGAGATTGAGATCTTCTCAGTCTGATCATATCCGCCCGAGGTCGCGATGGCGCCGCCATGTGCCTGGGCTGTATTCGCAGAAAACGTACTCTCCTCCACATGCAAGCTGGTAGACTTGCAGTTGATAAAGGCCACCGCGCCACCGGACACGTTGGCGGTATTGCCTGTAAAGGTTGAGTTGTAGATCTTCAATTCAATCTTCTCGGCATAGTGGAAGCAGACGGCGCCGCCGCAGTAGCCTTCAAAGTCGCGGATGTCACAATTCCGGATGGTGACAGAGATATTTTGGAGAAAGGCTGTGGTGCCTGTCCCCGATACGCGCACTACGCCACCGTAAAGGGGATTGGATGCTGTAGAACCGCTGGAGTCCACCTCGGAGCCGTCAAACTCCAGCTGCTCCAGCGTCAAGCCCACGTTGGACGCAAGAGAGAAAATACTCGTCTGCACTGCGGAGGTCGGCTGACTGATGCAGGGTTTTTCGGCAGCGCCCCGGATGGTCAGGGATTTCTCGATTGGAATGGTCTGAGTCACTGTGAGATCGGTCAGCACCTGGATGATATCGCCGGTTTC
>CALXCW010000150.1 GCA_944386905.1 uncultured Oscillospiraceae bacterium | reverse complement strand
GAGCTCTCCGCCTCCACCGAGGACTTCACCTACCTTGGCTCTTACTCCGAGGTGGTCTGATGCTGCGCTGCGGACTACTGGGCCGGACGCTGGGCCACAGCTATTCCCCGGCCATCCACGCCCTCTTGGGCACGTACGACTATCCCCTCATCGAGCTCGCGCCTGAGGCCGTGGCGCCCTTTGTGCGATCCGGCGACTGGGACGGCCTCAACGTGACCATTCCCTATAAAAAGGCCGTGGTGCCCTGCTGCGATGTCCTCTCTCCCCTGGCGCGGGAGCTGGGCAGCGTCAACACGCTGGTGCGCCGGGACGGGAAGATCTACGGCGACAACACCGACGCCTATGGCTTTGAAGCCATGATACGCCGCTTAGGGCTCCATTGCCGGGACAAAAAGGCCCTGGTTCTGGGTTCGGGGGGTGCGTCGGTGACGGTGCAGGCGGTGCTGAAGGGCCTGGGCGCCCATGTGACGGTGATCTCCCGCTCCGGCGAGGACAACTACCAGAATCTCCACCGCCACGCCGACGCCGCTCTGCTGGTCAACACCACCCCCGTGGGTATGTATCCCCATGCCGGCCTCTCGCCGGTGGACTTGGCCTGTTTTCCCGCCCTGGAAGCCGTGCTGGACATCGTCTACAACCCCGTCCGCACCCGGCTGATCCTGGACGCCCAGGCCGCCGGAATCCCCTGCGAGAGCGGCCTATTCATGTTGGTGGCCCAGGCCGTCCGGGCCAGCGAGCTCTTCACCCAAACCTCCATCCCCGCCGAGACGGTGGAGCGCGTGTATAACGCCATCCGCTGTCAGATGGAAAATATCGTCCTCATCGGCATGCCCGGCGCGGGCAAGACCACCGTGGGGCGGCTTCTCGCCCAAATGCTGAACCGGGAATTTGTGGACTGCGACGAGGAAGTGGCGAAGGCCGCCGGGATGGACATTCCCGCCTACTTCGCCCGCCACGGCGAAGCGGCCTTCCGCGACTTGGAGACGACGGTGCTCGCCCAGGTGACCCAGCGGTCGGGCCTTGTCATCGCCACCGGCGGCGGCTGCGTCACCAGGGCACAGAACCGCGACCTTCTGCGGCAAAACGGCACCGTCGTCTGGCTGCGGCGGGAGCTCCACGACCTGCCCACCGACGGCCGCCCCGTCTCAAAGGCCGTGGGCGTGGCCGCCCTCTACCAGGCCCGCCGTCCCCTCTACGAAGCCTTCTCCCACTTTGCCGTGGACAACGTAACCCCCCAAGCCGCTGCCGACGCCATCCTGGCCCGGCGGTAGCGCCGCCAGAGGAGGTAGCCATGCCTGCATCGAAACTGAAAAACCTGGCCATTCTGATCCTGCTTCTGGCCAATCTGGCCCTCCTGGCTCTGCTGATCCCCGGCCGCATCGCCGCGAATGAGCAGCGCAGCAGCCTCTCCGAGGCCCTCTCCACCCTCTGCGCGAACCAGGATGTCTCCTTGGAGCCCGACGCCATCCCCGATACGCTCACCCTCTATGCCCTGGAGCTGGGGGAGGATCCCGACGCAGATCTCGCCGCCGCTACGGCCCTCCTGGGCCAGCAGGTGCTGGCCCAGGACGACTCCACCCGCTACCTAAGTCTCTACTCCGCCGCCGCCGGCGACGTGCAGATCAGCCGCGACGGCACCTTCTCCGCCCAGCTCGCCGACCAGGGAGAAACCAGCGACCTCTCCGCCGCCGCAATGCGCACCCTCAAGGCCATGGGCTTTGATGTCCACAGCCTGGGCGAACCGGAACGAATCCGGGCCGGCGTCTACACCCTCACCGCCCACCAGGCCGTTTTGGGCGCGCCGGTGCTCTCCGGCGGCCTCACCCTCACCTATGTCAACGGCTGCCTCAGCTCCCTGGACGGCCTCTTCTTCACCGGCGCCGCCCAGCTCACCCGGGTCAGCGAGGAAGCCAGTCTCTCCGCCGCCGACGCCGTGGTGGCCTTTCTGGCCGCCCGGTACGACTTCGGCTGGGTCGGCAGCGCCATCACGGCCATGACCCAGGGCTACATCCGCTCGGAGACTGCGGCCGCCGCCGCCGTTCACCTCACCCCCGTCTGGCACCTCACCACCGACACCGGCGTCTTTCAAGTGGACGGTCTCACCGGCGAAGTCACTCGCTTTTCCTGACCTCTCCAAAATCTTGTGGGTAAATTTGGCGAGAAACACAAAATATCATAATTTGTATCCGAATTGCATCCCTTTTGTCATCTTTCGCTTTACATAATCGGTTTTTTGTGCTATGATGCTTCTGGTAAATAATAGCGTAGGTAATTCCCCCTGTCGGGGGTCATACTTTGCATAGAAGTGTTTCCCGCCGCCGCATGGGAGCGGCTCCTGAAAAAAGGAAAGAATGAGGGATTTTTCTTGGTAAAATATATCATCGAGGGCGGTAAGCCCCTCCAGGGCGACGTGTGGATCTCGGGTGCGAAAAACGCCGCCGTGGCCATTTTGCCCGCCACACTCCTGGTGGCCGGCAAGTGCCACATTGAAAACGTGCCCGATATCTCCGACGTGCGGCTGCTGCTGGAAATTCTCAGCGACATGGGCGCGCAAATCCGCCGCCTCAGCCGCAACGCCCTGGAAATTGACTGCACCCGCGCCCGCAACATCACCGCACCCATCGACCTGGTGCGGCGCATCCGGGCTTCTTATTATCTCCTGGGGGCCCAGCTGGGCCGTTTCGGCCATGCCCGCAACGCCATGCCCGGCGGCTGCAACTTCGGCGTCCGGCCCATCGACCAGCACATCAAGGGCTTTGAGGCCATGGGCGCCATGGTGGAGCAGAGCGGCGGCTACGTCACCTGCGACGCCCCTGAGGGCGGCCTGCGGGGTGGCCACGTGTACCTGGACATCGTCTCCGTGGGCGCCACCATGAACATCCTCCTGGCCGCCACACTGGCCGGCGGCATGACCATCATCGAAAACTGCGCCAAGGAGCCCCACATTGTGGACTTGGCCAACTTCCTCAACGCCATGGGCGCCAGGATCTCCGGCGCGGGCACCGACGTCATCAAAGTGCGGGGCGTCAAGAGCCTCCACGGCGGCTCCTACTCCATCATCCCCGACCAGATCGAGGCGGGCACCTATATGGCCGCCGTGGCCGCCGCCGGCGGCGACGTGACCATCCACAACGTCATCCCCAAGCACTTGGACTGCATCACCGCCAAGCTCCGGGAGATGGGCATGGTCATCCATGAGATGGACGACGCCATCCGCCTGGAAAAGACCCGGCGGCTCAAGCGGGCCAACGTCAAGACCATGGTCTATCCCGGCTTCCCCACGGACATGCAGCCGCAGATTGCCGTGTGCATGAGCCTGTCCAACGGGACGAGCATTGTCACGGAAAGTATTTACGATACGCGCTTTCGCTATACGGCGGAATTAAACCGCATGGGCGCCCACATCCAGGTGGAGGGCAAAGCCGCCGTCATTGACGGTGTGAAGGAGCTCCACGGCTGCGAGGTGCGCGCCTGCGACCTGAGGGCCGGCGCGGCCATGGTCATCGCGGGTCTTTCCGCCCAGGGCGTCACCACCATCGAGGACGCCCACCTCATTGAGCGCGGCTATGAAGATATCATCGGCAAGCTCACCGGCCTGGGCGCCTCCATCCAGCGCACCGAGGTCTTTGACCCCCATCCCATCACCGCCGGTGTGGGCTGAGACTGCGTTTCTCTCCCCAGGAAGCTCCTGCTTCCTGGGGTTTTTCCCTTTCAGAGGCGAAAATTCGGATTGTACATTTACTTTACTTTATTCCTGTGATAAACTAAGACCAATGACCAAAACGGAGGTAGTTTCTATGGTAGAATATCACGCCCAAGGCGCCGTGTATCAAGGCGGCCGGCTCATTGGGACGGAGGATCCGGCGGCGAAGGCCGGCCGGGACAAGACCATTGCCTATTCCATCTTCCGCGCCCACAACAAGAGCGCCGACGCAGGCAAGCTCCGGCTGAAATTTGACGCCCTCATCTCCCACGACATCACCTTTGTGGGCATCATCCAGACCGCCAAGGCCTCGGGCCTCACCCAGTTCCCCATTCCCTACGCCATGACCAACTGCCACAACAGCCTGTGCGCCGTGGGCGGCACCATCAACGAGGACGACCACGCCTTCGGCCTCTCAGCGGCGAAGAAATACGGCGGCATCTACGTCCCCGCCAACCAGGCCGTCATCCACCAGTACGCCCGGGAGCGGCTGGCGGGCTGCGGCAAGATGATCCTCGGCTCCGACTCCCACACCCGCTACGGCGCCTACGGCTGCATGGGCGTGGGCGAGGGCGGCGGCGAGCTGGTCAAGCA
>CALXCW010000149.1 GCA_944386905.1 uncultured Oscillospiraceae bacterium | reverse complement strand
CAGGTATCGGTACTGCCGTCCTTTGCAGCGGCTGTGGCCCAGGCGGCCCAGGCCGATTGGGCGGCGCTCTTTTATGAAAAGGCGCGCCACGGCTCCCTGGCCGCGGCGCTTCCGCCGCAGTTCACCACTGCCGCCCTCCTCACCGGCCCGGAAGGAGGCCTCACCGAGGAGGAGGTGGCCTTGGCTGCCGCCGCGGGGCTGCGGATTTGCACCCTGGGCAAGCGGATTCTCCGCTGTGAGACGGCGCCGCTGTGCGCCCTGTCGGCGCTGATGTTTGCCGCCGGCGAACTGGAATGACTACGAATAAGGATCTGATGGAAATATGGCAATGAAACAGGATAACTCCCAGGCCAAGCTGCAAAAGAAAAAGTCGGAAAACGCCGTGCCCTACCAGGTGATGGCGGCGCTGGCGCTCTTGTGCTGCGCTCTGGCGGCGCTGCGTGCTGTGAAAAACTACTACAGCACGGTGGGCGGCTTCTCGGCGCTTTACGATCTGACGCCCACCGTCGCCCTGTGCGGCGGCGCCCTGGCGCTGGTGACGCTGGTGGCGGCGGCGGTCTGGAAAAACCGCGTGGCTCGGGCCGTTCTCCCGTGGCTCACGGCCCTGGGCGCCGTTATCGCCGCCACCGGTGTGAGCATGCGCATCTCCTGGGTGGAGGGTTTCTCCTTCCTTTACTACTTTTGCGGCGCCATTGCCGTGCAGTACATCATCTTTAAGCTCTACCGCTGGGAGTTTTTCCTGGTATCTCTCACCACCATCCTGGCCGGCGGGCTTTATTTCAGCCTCAGCAGCGGCATGAGCTGGCCGCCCAGGACCATCTTTCTGCTGTTGGCTTTGGCGCTGAGCGTGGTGCTTTCCTCGGTGCTGGCGCTGGCGGCCGGCCGCCGCAACGGCACGGTGGCGCTGCCGGGTAAGAAAAGCGTGCACATCCTTGGCAAGCGTTCCACGCCGGTGTTTATCCTGGCGGCCAACGGCCTGTGGGTTTTGTGCACCGCGGCAGTGCTGGTGCTGGGCAGCCTCTTCGCCTACTACTGCGTGTTCGCTGCCATTGCCGTGGAGTTTGTGGCCGCGGTCTACTATACCTTCCAGCTCAATTAAATTCGCTGCAAAAAAACCGCTCCGACCGGAGCGGTTTTTTGCCTAAATGCCGTAAACCACCACGCCCAGCACGGCGGCCAGAAGGATCAGCGCAATGGGAGAGACGCTCTTTTTCAAGATCGGCTTTGCGCCGAAGAGCACGGCGGCCAGGAAAGCCGTGAGCGCCAGCTCCCGTATCCCCACCGCACCTGCCGCACCGGTGAGGTTGGAGAGGATCATGGTCAGGCCGGTGGCCAGGACGATGCCGATGATGCAGGGGGTGAGACCGCCCAAAGCGGCCTGCGTGACGGGGTGGGCCCACATGGCTTTGAGAGCGGCAAAGACCAGCAGGATGATGACAAAGGACGGCAGCACCACGGCAAAGGTGGCGAGGGCTGCACCGAGGAGCCCGGCCTGGCTTCTGCCCACATAGGTGGCCAGGTTGACCATGATGGGGCCTGGGGTGCTCTCACTGACGGCAATCATATTGGTGAGACTGTCCTCGGTGAGCCAGCCGTAGGAGAGTACCACATCGCGGATCAGGGGGATGGCGCCGTAGGAGCCGCCAAAGGCGAAGCAGCCCACCCGCAAAAAGCCGAGAAACAAGTCGAGATAGATCATACCTTCCGCCCCCCTTCCCGATGCCTGCCCAGCAGGTAGAAGAGAATTCCCACCACCCCGGCCACGAGAAGCATGCTGATGGAGGAGAAATTGAGGGCACAGAGGTCGATGACCGCCATGGCGGCGAAGGAGCAGCCAAAGACCGTCCAGGAGAACGGTGACTTCTCCATGAGTTTCACCATGTGGATGGCGGCGCGGAGGATCAGCAGCCCCACGGCAATCTGGATGCCCCGGAAGGCGTTGGCCACCCAGGTGATTTCCAAAAAGTGGTCGAGGAACATGGAGATGGCATAGATCACCAGGAACGACGGCAGCACCACGCCCAGTGTGGCGGCCACGGCGCCGGCGATGCCCGCCTGGCGGTAGCCCACGAAGGTGGAGCAGTTGATGGCGACGGGGCCGGGGGTGGATTCAGCCACGATGGTCACGTTCATCATATCCTCGTGGGTGATCCACTGCTTTTTTTCGGCGCAGATATCCTCGATAATGGGGATCATGGCATAGCCGCCGCCGAAGGTGAAGAGCCCGATCTTGAAAAAGGTCTGAAACAGTTCCCAATAGATGTGTTTTTTCATGGATGGCCTCCTGGAGCAAGGGCTGGCATTAGTATAGCAGCTGGCATTGGAAAAGTCACGCGCCCCGCCGGATTTTTCGCATATCCGCTCCGCCCCGCCACATAGGGTGAGGAGAGGAGGGATGTCCATGGCGGGAACCATTGCCAAGAACGTGGGCCTTCTGACGGCGGCCAATCTGCTGATGCGGGGCGTGGGGATGCTCTTTCAGGTCTACCTCACCGGCCAGGTGGGAGCTGCCGGCGTGGGCCTTTTGCAGCTGATTGTGACCGTACAGCTCTTTGCCATGACCCTGGGTACCTCAGGGCTGCGGGTGGCTGCGCTGTATCTGTCGGCGGAGGAGTATGGCCTCCGGCGCTTTTCCGGCGTGCGCCAGGCGATTTCCTGGTGCCTGGGGGCGGGGCTGGTGCTCAGCGCTCTGGTGGGGGCTGCGCTGGCCGCCCTGGCCGAGCCGGCGGCGCGGCTGTGGGTGCAGGATCTCAGAGCCGTGACCAGCCTGCGGCTTCTGGGGCTGACGCTGCCGCTCAACTGCCTGAGCGGCATTTTGGCTGGATGCTACACCGCCTGCGGCCAGGTGCGGCGGCTGGTGGCGGTGGAGGTGGGGGATAAGCTGGCCACCGTAGGCATCACGGCGGCGCTGCTCCGCCAGGGGGTGGCCGGGGATCTGGCCCACGCCTGCGCGGCCATCGTGGCGGGCAACGCCCTGGCGGCGGTGGGCTCGGTGGCGGTGCTGGCGGCCATGGGCCTGAGGTGGCTGAACCGTCTGCCCCAGACGCCTCCGGCGCCGGATATGGGGCGGCGCCTGGGACGGGTGGCCGTGCCGGTGGCGCTGAACGACTATCTCCGCTCGGGGCTGGGTACGGTGGAGCAATTTCTGATTCCCCGGGGCCTGACGCGCCATGGCGGCTCGCAGGGCCGAGCTATGGCTGACTACGGCACCATCCACGGGATGGTGTTCCCGCTTCTCATGTTCCCCAGTACGGTGCTCTTGGCCGTGGCCGACGTGCTGGTGCCGGAGCTGGCTCGCCGCCGTGCCGAGAAAAACCAGGCGCGGATTGAATGGGTGGTGGAGCGTTGCCTGACGCTGGGGCTGCTCTATGCCGGCCTGGTGGCGGGCTTTCTCCATCTGTTGGCCCGGCCTATGGGCCAGCTGATCTACGGCAGCGCCGACGCGGGACGGTATCTGCGCCTCTTTGCGCCGGTGGTGGTGATGCTCTATTTGGATCTCATCGTGGACGGTCTCCACAAGGGCCTGGGCCAGCAGGTCTACTGCGTCCGGGTCAACACCTTCACGTCTCTCCTAGATGTGGCGATGCTCTTTTTCCTGCTGCCCCAGTGGGGGCTGGCGGGCTATTATGTGAGCTTTCTCGTCTCCCACGGCGTCAACTTCTATCTCAGCCTGCGCCGGCTTGTCCAGGTGTCCGGCGTGCGCCTGCCGCTGCTGGGGGTGTGCCGGGCACTGCTGCCCGGCGCAGCAGCCGCGGTGGTGAGCGCCCTGGCGCTGCCCGCCGCCGCAACACTGCCCCAGACTCTGGTGACCGGCGGATTTTACCTGGCCTTGGCGGCGCTGCTGCTTCCCGCCGGAAAACCATTTCACGTAGGAGGATAAGACCATGCAGGTTCCCGTTCAGCAAATCCATCCCATCCCGCCGCTCTACGATTCTGAATCCCGGGTACTGATCCTGGGCTCCTTTCCCTCGGTCAAGTCCCGGGAGGGGCGGTTTTTCTACCATCACCCTCAGAACCGCTTTTGGAAAGTGCTCTCGGCGGTGCTGGAAGAGCCGCTGCCCCAAAGTGTGGAGGAAAAGGCAGCCATGCTCCACCGCCGTCACATCGCGCTGTGGGACGTGATCGGTCAGTGCGAGATTGCGGGCTCTCAGGACAGCTCGATATCCGCCGTGGTGCCCAACGACCTGGGAGAGATTTTTTCCGCGGCGCCCATCCGGGCGGTGTATCTCAACGGCGCCACGGCGGGGCGGTACTACCGCAGAGCCGGACGGGACTGGGGCGTCCCCGCGGCGATCCTGCCCTCCACCAGCCCGGCCAACGCCGCCTGGACGCTGCCGCGGCTCGTCGAGGCGTGGGGCGTTATCC
>CALXCW010000148.1 GCA_944386905.1 uncultured Oscillospiraceae bacterium | reverse complement strand
GTGGGCCTGCTTATCGTTCTGATCTGATAATCTATAAAACTGAGACACAGCAAGCAGCGGCCACCGGCAAAAACCGGTGGCCGCTGCCTAATTTTACTGCTTATTCCGTCTCCAACAGCACAGTACCATCACTCACCGAAAGGTGAATGCGCTGGATGGGCGCCATAAAGCTGTCGATGATCTTCTCAGCGATGGGATCCTCCACATGCTTTTGAATGGTGCGGCGGAGATTTCTTGCGCCGTAAGTGATGGAGTAAGATTCCTTCACCAGAAAGTCCAGCAGGCTCTCATCATACTCCAGGGTCATGCCCCGGGCCGTAAGGGCACTCTGGAGCTCGCCCAGCATAATTCCGGCGATGCGGCGGAAGTCCTCCTCTGTGAGCTGGTTGAAGCAGACCACCGCATCCACGCGGTTGATGAACTCCGGCCGCAAAAAGCCGCGCAAAGCCTTCATGGCCTGCTCTTTGTTCTGCTCCGAAAGGCTCCGACCGAAACCAAGAGAGCTCTCCTTGCGGTCAGAACCGGCATTGGAGGTCATAATGATAATGGTGTTCTCGAAGTTCACCACCCGCCCCTGGGCATCGGTGATCCGGCCGTCATCCAAAATCTGCAGCAGGATGTTGAGCACATCGGGGTGGGCCTTCTCCAGTTCGTCAAAAAGCACCACGGAATAGGGCTTACGGCGGATCTTCTCGGTGAGCTGACCGGCTTCGTCATAGCCCACATAGCCCGGCGGCGAACCAATGATCTTCGACACGGAGTGCTTCTCCATGTACTCCGACATATCCAGCCGGATCAGTGTTTCCACGGAATCGAAGAGATCGTCGGCCAGACATTTGACCAGCTCCGTCTTGCCCACGCCCGTGGGGCCTACAAAGATAAAGCTCACAGGCCGCTTCTTGGGGCTGATGCCCACTCGGCCGCGGCGGATGGCGGCGGCCACGGCGGCAATGGCCTCGTCCTGGCCGATGATGCGCTTTTTCAGGCGGCTTTCCAGCTCCCGCAGCTGGCCGTACTCTTGGGCCTTGACTTTGCTGGCAGGGATTTTTGTCCACAGTTCGATGATCCGCGCCAGATTTTCCACGGTGAGAGCCGGTTTTGGCTCCTCCTCCAGCAAGGCAATCTCCTGATCCAGGCGCAAGTTCTGGCTGCGGATCTCGGCCATCCGAGGATAGTCGTCCTCCTGGGCCCGCTCGGTGAGCATCTGCAACTCCAGCTGCAAATCCGCCCGCTCTTTTTTCAGCGCTTCCAACTTGCTGATGGTCTTGTTCTTCAAATTGACATCGGAGCATGCCTCATCCAAGAGATCAATGGCCTTATCCGGCAAAAAGCGATCGGTGATATACCGCTCTGAGAGCACTACAGCCTGCCGGGCAATCTCCGGCGAAACCACCACGCCGTGAAACTCCTCATAGTAGTGGGAAATTCCGCGGATAATGGATACAGCCTCCTCCACGGTGGGTTCGTTGACTGTGACGGGCTGAAAACGCCGCTCCAGTGCCGAGTCCTTCTCGATATACTTACGATATTCGGTAAAGGTCGTGGCGCCGATGACCTGGATCTCGCCCCGGGAGAGGGCGGGCTTGAGGATATTGGCGGCATTCATGCTGCCCTCGGCATCGCCGGCGCCCACAAGATTGTGCACCTCGTCGATGACCAAAATGATATTGCCCAGCTTCTTGACCTCTTCAATGAGGCCCTTCATACGGCTTTCAAACTGGCCGCGGAACTGGGTTCCGGCCACCAGCGCCGTGAGATCCAGCAGGTAGACCTCCTTCTGGGAGAGCTTATAGGGCACGTCGCCGTCGGCAATGCGCTGGGCCAGACCCTCGGCGATGGCCGTCTTGCCCACGCCGGGCTCACCAATGAGGCAGGGATTGTTCTTCTGGCGGCGGTTGAGAATTTGAATGACGCGCTCCGTCTCCACCTCCCGGCCCACAATCCGATCCAGCAAGCCGTTGCGAGCCTTCTGGGTTAAGTTGAGGCAGTAGGTATCGAGGAACTTATGCTTTTTATTCTTACTGGGGCGCTCACGTTTCTCCCCTTCGCTGCCTCTGGCGGGGCTCTCCGCCGGGAGCTCTTCCTGGCGGTCGCCGTTGAAGAGTTTGTTGAGGAAGGGGAAGGTGGCGGTCTGACTCTCGATCTCGTCGGAATCCTCGTCCTGGGACTGGTCGGTGTTCATCAGGGCCTCCATGCCCTGAAAGGCGTCGGTCATCTCAGAGTTGAGGCCATCCAGATCATCCTCGGTCAGGCCCATACGCTTCATGATATCATCCACTGGCTTTAGCCCCATCTCTTTGGCACATTTGAGGCAGAGGCCATCGCTGGTGGTCTTACCGGCTTCCATCTTCGTGATGAAAATAACGGCAATATTCTTTTTGCAGCGGGAACATAAGGTGGGCTTCATGCAATAATCTCCTTCAAGCAGGATGGAACCTCGGCGGCATAGGGCCGCTTTTGTGACAGTATAGCACAGTTTGATAGAAATGCAAACGGCAATGATTTCAAGGCAGATACAGCCATCCCTGCCCACCGCCCAGCAGCAGCGCCGAGCCATCCTCACGCATGATGACCGAGGTGGCCGAACCGATGTCGTTAGTCTGGGCGTAGACGTTTAGGGAACTGGTGTAGATGGTGAGATCGTCTGGGGTGAGCACGGCAACATAGTTGCCGCTTGCCGAGAGGTCGAGCACCTCCTGGCCGAGATACAGCGAGGCAATCTCCGAACCCGATTCATCCAGGGTGCGCAGGGTGTTTCGGTTGCCTGCCCTATACATATTCGTGACCAGGGTCAAAAATCCGTCGCCCTGGGTGTCATAGTCCTTGAGATAGGGCTCTTCGTAAGTGTAGCTGCCCAGATAGGTGCCGTCGACATCCACCAACTGGACAGATTGTTCCCCCACGGTGCAGACCGTATCGCTGTCTAGGAAAAAGAGGTCGTAGATGAGCTCATTGCCCAGGGAGACCTGCTGCTGAATTTCCTCGGCGTCAGTACGGAAGAAATAGACGCTGCTCTCAAAGGCGCCGCCGGAGGCCCCCAGCCCCACCGCCGCCAGATAGCTCCCCTTTTCGGGGATGGCACACAGGGGCATATAGGTGGTGGAGGAGAGCCAGCGATAGATGAGCTCCTGACCGGCATTGTAGACTGTGAGCACAGACTTATAACCGCTGGAGCTGCTGGAATAGCACAGCGCACCGGTAGAGGCCAGGTCGGCATCCAGGATGGCCTTGTCCGAGGAGAGGTTTAAGAGCTCGCCGTTGGTGTTGCCCAGCAGGAGCGTAGTGCCGCCCACGTCATAGCAAAGCATCATTTTGCCCCGGGTGATGAGCTGCGGCAGGGCGAGCTGGCTCTGGATGGAATAGCGCTCCGCGCCGTTGTCCTGATAATACACCAGGCCGCCCACCGATCCCACCGCTAGGCCGCTGCCGGCAGCGCCATAGCGATTGGAGTTGTGGGAGTCAAAGGTATAGATCCCGGAATCCTCCTGATCACGGAGGTTAAAGTATTTGAAATACCGGCGCAGAGCGTCAAAATTCAGCGATTCCTGAAAAAGCACCAGGCCAACCGCCGCGCACACCGCCACCACCAGTACGACAAAGACAACGATCCGCTTGACCAGGCCCTTTCGGCCCGGCCTTTCTTCAGCGTTTTGCAGGTTATTCCACATGGAACGACACCTTCCCATCGTCATACCAGAGCTTGGTAAGATACAGTCCCCCCGGCGGTACGGTGGGCCCGGCGGCAGTGCGATCACCGGCTGCCAGCAGCGCGCCAATGGAGGTGGGATCGAGCTTTCCCTCGGCGGCATAGACCACCGTTCCGGCCATGGCCCGCGCCATGTTGTAGAGGAAGCCGTTGGCGCACACCCGGAGCATGATGAGGTCTCCTTCGCGCGCAACATCGTAATAATAGACCGTACGCACCGTATTCTTCACCGGCGTACCCACAGAGCGCACCGCCGCAAAGTCGTGGGTGCCCACAAACTGACTGGCCGCCAGACGCATCACCTGCTCATCCAGGTGCTTGGGATAGAACCAAGCGCGGTTTACGTAAAACGGATCACGAATCCGTGAGTTATAGATGAGATACGTATATTCCTTACGGACACAAGAGCCGATGGCATTGAAGCCATCGTGGACATCCATGGCGCCGGTGACCACAATGTCTTCAGGCAAGCGGGTGTTGAGGGCATAGGGCAGGCGATCGGTGGGAATGGCAGACGCGGTGAAAAAGTTGGCCACATATCGTCTGGCGTGGACACCAGCATCAGTACGTCCGCAACCAGTAAACTTCACCCGGTGGCCCACCACCGTGGCCGTGGCCTTCTCCAGAGTTTCTGCGACTGTAACGTCATTTTTCTGCACCTGCCAGCCGTGGTAGGCCGTGCCGAC
>CALXCW010000147.1 GCA_944386905.1 uncultured Oscillospiraceae bacterium | reverse complement strand
GCCGTGTACATCATCGAACATCAGACCACCATCCGTGCCGCCGCCAAGCACTTTGGAATCTCCAAATCCACGGTACACAAGGATCTCTCTGAGCGTTTGGATCGGTGCAGCCACGGGCTGTACCTGGAGGTGAAAAAAGTGCTGGAAGTGAACAAGGCGGAGCGGCACATTCGTGGCGGGATCGCGACGCGCAACAAATACCGCCGATTGCAGCCTCCCAAATGACCTTGCCGGGCCTGCAGAGCAGGCCCGGCAAAATTCTGTCACATCGGATCTGGCATGGGATACTTTGGGGTATGAATGCCGAAAAAGCAGTTGCTATTTTTGCTATTTTGACGTATACTGAAATCACAAAAGACCGCCGCACGTTGAGCCTTCCCGGTGTTTTACCGGAAATGGACGGGAAAATACAGCGTGATTGTGGTGGATGTTTCTCCCGGGCGGACACCATCGGCGGGCAAAAGCGACCAATTCTCCCGCAAAGCACTTCAACTGCGTCAAAAACACAGCTTTTTATGCAACAACAGCGACAGGAGGTTTGAGTAGCCATGAAATACGGACGTATCTACAATTTCTCCGCAGGGCCTGCCACCATGCCTGAGCCGGTACTGGAGGAGATCCGCGACGAGATGATGAACTACCGCGGCAGCGGTATGTGCGTTATGGAGATGTCTCACCGCTCGAAGGTGTTCCAGCAGATTGCCGACGAGGCCGAGCAGGATCTGCGGGATCTCATGGGCATTCCCGACAACTACAAAGTGCTCTTCATCCAGGGCGGCGCGACGCTGCAATTCTCCATGATCCCCATGAATCTGATGAAGAACGGCCTGGCCTGCTATGTGGAGACCGGCGCCTGGTCGAAAAAGGCCATTGCCGAGGCCAAGCGAGTGGGCGAGGTCAAGGTGGTGGCCTCCAGCAAGGATAAGAACTTCTCCTACATCCCCGACTGCTCCGACCTGGATATCCCTGACGAGGCCGACTACGTCTATATCTGCGAGAATGAGACGATCCATGGCCTCACCTACCACACTCTCCCTAACACCAAGGGCCATGTTCTGGTGTCGGATCAGAGTTCCATGTTCCTCTCCCGGCCCTGCAATGTCTCCGACTACGGCCTTATCTATGCGGGCGTGCAGAAGAACGTGGGCCCGGCGGGCATGGTGGTAACCATCATCCGGGAAGATCTCATTCGGGATGATCTGGACGATCTCCCCATCTATCTGCGCTATAAGACCCACGCCGATGCCGGCTCCATGTACAACACGCCCAACTGCTGGGCCATCTACGTCTGCGGCAAGGTGTTCAAATATCTCAAGTCCATCGGCGGGCTCGGTGAGATGGAGAGGATCAACCAGGCCAAGGCCCAGGTGATGTACGATTTCCTGGATCATTCCAAGCTCTTCTACGGCACGGTGGAGAAGAAAGACCGCAGCCTGATGAATATACCCTTTGTCACCGGCGATCCGGCCCTGGATGCCGAAGTAGTGGCCTATACCAAGGCTGCCGGCTTTGAAAACCTCAAGGGCCACAAGTCTGTGGGCGGTCTGAGAGCCTCGATCTACAATGCCATGCCCCAGGCGGGCGTGGAGGCGTTGGTGGACTGCCTGAAAAAATTTGAACTGGAACACGGAAAGGAGTGATTGCCATGCGTATTCTGGTGACCGACGGCATGGACAAGACCGCCATGGCGCTCCTGCGGGAGGATGGCCACGAGGTGGTGGAGCAGTTCTACGAACCTGATCAGCTGGGCGAAGCGCTGCGGGACTTCGACGTGGCTGTGGTACGCTCGAAAACCAAGGTGCGCGCTGCCCAGATCGACGCGGCCAAGGGAAGCCGCCTGAAGCTCGTCATCCGTGGCGGCGTGGGCGTGGACAACATCGATGTGGCCTATGCCGAGGCCAACGGCATCGCCGTAAAGAATACGCCTCGGGCCTCCTCGGAGTCGGTGGCGGAGCTCGCGATGGCCCACATGTTCTCCTGCGCCCGATATATATCTCTCTCCGGCTACTCTATGCGCCAGGGCAAGTGGGAGAAGAAGGCATACGGCAAAGGCATTGAGCTCTCGGGCAAAACCCTGGGTATCCTGGGCTTTGGCCGTATCGGTCAGAAGCTGTGCCAGATGGCCCGCGCCATGGGCATGGAAGTCATTGCGTCGGATATTTACCACGTGCCGGGCATCGAGGAAAAGCTGGGCATGACCTATGTGGACGAGGACACCCTCTTTGCACGGGCCGATTTCCTCAGCCTCCACACCCCGGCGGTGGACGGCAAGCCCCTCATCAATGCTGCGACCATTGCCAAGATGAAGGACGGCGCCGTCCTCATCAACACCTCCCGGGGCAACAACGTTGATGAAGCTGCGCTGCTGGACGCGCTCAATTCCGGCAAGCTCCGGGCCGCCGGTCTGGATGTCTATGCCCAGGAGCCGCCGCAGAATGAGGCCCTCTATACCCACCCCGCCGTCTCCTGCACGCCCCATATCGGTGCGGCCACGGTGGAGGCGCAAAAGCGCATCGGCCTGGAGATTGTGGACATCATTCGTGCCATGGCCTGACAATTTCACCAAAAGCGGCCGGGAATCCTTGGAAAAGTTTTCTCTGCTTTGCCACTTTCTTTTCCCTTTGTGCCGTGGGCTATTGTATTTTCCTCCACAATCTATTATAGTAAAGATAGGGCGGCAGCGCTGCCCGTCACCGATAGCTTGATACTGCGAGGAGGCACCCAACTATGAACGCATACCTGAACAGTGTGATTGAAACTGTCAAGAAGAAGTACGCCGACCAGCCGGAATTTGTCCAGACCGTGGAAGAAGTTCTCACCAGTGTGGAGCCTCTGGTCAACGCGCACCCCGAATATGAAAAGCTCGATCTCTTGAACCGCATGGTGGAGCCGGAGCGGCAATTCACTTTCCGGGTTTGCTGGATGGATGACCAGGGCAATTACCACACCAATACCGGTTATCGCTTCCAGTTCAACGGTGCCCTGGGCCCCTACAAGGGCGGCCTTCGTTTCCACCCCTCTGTCTATCCCGGCATCATCAAGTTCCTGGGCTTCGAGCAGATTTTTAAGAACGCCCTCACGGGTCTGCCCATTGGCGGCGGCAAGGGCGGCTCCGACTTCGACCCCCGCGGCAAGTCCGACGCCGAGATCATGCGCTTCTGCCAGAGCTTTATGAACGCCCTCTACCGCTATATCGGCCCCGACATCGACGTGCCTGCCGGCGATATCGGCGTGGGCGGTCGGGAGATCGGCTACCTGTTCGGCCAGTATCGCCGCCTCAAGGGCTCCTTTGAAAACGGCGTCCTCACCGGCAAGGGCGAGACCTACGGCGGCTCGCTGATCCGGCCTGAGGCCACGGGCTTCGGCGCGGTGTACTATCTCACCGAGGTCTTGGCCCATGAGAATGACACCATCGCTGGAAAGACCATCGCCATCTCCGGCTTCGGCAATGTGTCCTGGGCCGTTTGCCGCAAGGCCACCGAGCTGGGCGCCAAGGTCATCACCCTCTCCGGCCCCGACGGCTATATCTATGATCCCGACGGCGTCAACACCCAGGAGAAGTTTGACTACATGGTCGCCATGCGTGCCTCCGGCCGCGACAAAGTCAAGGACTATGCCGACAAGTTCGGCTGCGAATTCTTCCCCGGCGAAAAGCCCTGGGGCGTCAAGGCCGACGTGCTGATGCCCTGCGCCACCCAGAACGATGTGACCCTCCCCTGGGCCGAGAAGATGGTGGCCAACGGCCTCAAGTACTATATCGAGGTGGCCAATATGCCCACCACCAACGAGGCGCTGTTCTATCTGATGAAGCAGCCCGGCATGATCATTGCTCCGTCCAAGGCCGTCAACGCCGGCGGCGTAGCCGTCTCGGCTTTGGAGATGAGCCAGAACTCCGAGCGTCTGCACTGGACGGCGGAGGAAGTGGATGGCCAGCTCAAGCGGATTATGCACAACATCTATCAGATGTCCGTGGATGCCGCTGCCGAGTTCGGCCTGGGCTACAACCTGGTGGCCGGTGCCAACATTGCCGGCTTCAAGAAGGTGGCCACCGCCATGGTGGAGCAGGGCGTGTTCTAAGAATTCCAAAAAGCAATCGAGATGCAGGGCTTTGCCCTGCATCTCGTCCTATGTGCACCGTCTTAAAGGCCGCCCGTACAACACGCCTTCGGCACAGCCGTAGAGGCGGCAAAAATGGCACCCCATGCAGCAGTACATTTGGCGGAAGCTCTGCGGAAATCGCACCCATGCCCATTTCAACAGGAGGAACTGCAATGGATCTCACCAAAGCCATGGAAAACTATCTCCGCGACAGCCAGGCGGAGCTCAAAGCCCTGATCCGCGATCTCTGCGCCATTCCCGCGCCGTCGCGCCGGGAGGATGCCCGGGCGGCCTTTGTCCGGCAGTGGCTGGAGGCGGCCGGGGGAAATCC
>CALXCW010000146.1 GCA_944386905.1 uncultured Oscillospiraceae bacterium | reverse complement strand
GGAAACACCTTCGACGGCGCCACACCGGCGTGTTGGCACAGCCTCTTGAGCTCCGCCCAGATCTGATGGCGCGAGAGCTCTTTCCCGCTTTTGGTGCGAAAAATAGCGCCGGAAGCGGTTTTTTGTTGCCTGGCATATTTCAGAAGCTTCCGGCAGAGCTTTACCGGCAGCAAAATCTGGCGGATCTTTCCCTTGAGGGAAATTTCAGCTCTTCCCTGCCGAGCCGCCTCCACGGTGATGGCGCGTACCTCGCTGACGCGGATTCCCGTGGCGCAAATCGTCTCCATCATCAAAGCCAGGCGCTCTTTGCCCATGGTCTGGGCACTCTCATGCAGCCGGTCGTATTCCCGCCGGGTGAGTTCCCGGCCAGGGTCGCGAAACAGCTTTCGCTGTACCTTTAAAAATTTAACCCGGCACTCGTCCCATCCTAAAAAGCGAAACAAACCGTTGATGGCACAGACCATACCGTTGACCGTACCGGGGGCGTAGCCCGCCGTCAGCAGGGCTCCCTTCCACGCCGCCGCCAAATCCTTGGTGACCGTTTTCCCCTCCAGCCAGGTCAAAAAGGCAGCAATATCCCGCAGATATTTTTCAATGGTGCCCGTGCTGCGCTCCTCAGCCTGCAAATGCCGCCGATAGGCCTGGACGTGCGCCGCAGTCAGTTGATATTCAAACATGCGTTATTCCTCCAAATTTTCAGGTTTTAAGTCTATTGTACCTTACTGCGGCCGTGCCATACATGGGAGAACTTCCGATGGCAGACTTCGCCGCAGTTTTCCTTCCCACAGGGGAAGAAAACTGTGTTACAATAGAGAAAACCGTCTCGCCTGCCGCAGGGGCTTACGCGGTAGGCGTTCCACTGAGGAGGTGTTTTCATGCCCCTTCATATTGTTCGTAACGATATCACCACCATGAAAGTAGACGCCATCGTCAACGCCGCCAACGAAAGTCTCCTGGGCGGCGGCGGTGTGGACGGCGCCATTCACGCCGCCGCCGGGCCGGGTCTGCTTCGAGAATGCCGTACCCTGGGCGGCTGCAAAACCGGGCAAGCCAAGCTCACCGGCGGCTATCTGCTGCCGGCCAAGTATGTCATCCACACCGTGGGCCCCATCTGGCGCGGCGGCGGCCAAGGGGAGCGTGCGCTGCTGGTCTCGGCCTACCGCGCCTCTCTGGCGCTGGCTCTGGAGCATCGGTGCGAAAGCGTCGCCTTTCCGCTGATCTCCTCCGGCGTGTACGGCTATCCCAAGGATCAAGCTCTCCAGGTGGCTGTGGATACCATTGGGCAGTTTCTCCTTTCTCACGACATGACCGTCTATCTGGTGATTTTCGACCGGGCCACTTATACCATCGGCAATCAGCTTTTTTCCGACATCACCGCATATATCGATGAACGCTACGTGCAAACTCACGCCGATCGCCCAGAGGTGGAGCGCGCCAGAATGGGCCTTCTCCACGCTGCACCGCCGGTCTTTGCGCCCTGCGCGCCGCCGCCCCGTGATCTGGCTGAGGCCCTGGAGCAGCTGGATGAGAGCTTTACCCAGATGCTTTTAAGAAAGATTGATGAGCGGGGTTTCACCGACGCTCAGTGCTATAAGCGCGCCAACATCGACCGCAAACTCTTCTCTAAAATCCGTTCCGACCTCCACTACAGGCCCTCCAAATCCACTGCTATGGCTTTTGCCGTGGCATTGGAGCTTTCTCTGCCGGAGGCAAAGTCGCTGCTGGAAAAAGCGGGCTACGCTTTCTCCCACGCCAACAAATTTGATATCATTGTGGAATACTTCATCAGCCATAACAACTACAATATCTTTGAAATCAACGAGGCTCTGTTCGCATTTGACCAGAGTCTGCTGGGTGGGTGAGCACCGCCCGCGCTTTCAAAATGAGGTGAAACCATGCTTGCCTACACCTATATCCAGCCAGGGAAATTTTCCCTTATTCAGAAGCCCAAACCCACACTGCTCCATGACCAGGATGCCATCGTCCGCGTGACGCTGAGCAGCATCTGTACCAGCGATCTGCATATCCTCCACGGTTCCGTGCCCCGAGCCGTCCCCGGTATCACCGTCGGCCATGAGATGGTGGGCGTGGTGGAGGCAGTGGGCGATGCGGTCACCGCCGTCCGGCCCGGCGACCGGGTGACGGTAAATGTTGAGACCTACTGCGGTCAATGCTATTTCTGTGAGCACGGCTGGGTCAACAACTGCACCGACCCCAATGGCGGCTGGGCTCTGGGCTGCCGCATTGACGGCGGACAGGCAGAGTTTGTCCGGGTACCCTATGCCAATCAAGCGCTCAACAAAATCCCCCAGGGTGTCAGCGATTTACAGGCGCTTTTTGTGGGCGATCTGCTGGCCACGGGCTATTGGGCGGCGCAGATCTCCGAGCTTCATCCCGAGGACACCGTTTTGATTCTCGGAGCAGGGCCCACAGGGCTTTGTACACTGCAATGTGTACGGCTCTATCAACCTCGGCGTATCCTCGTATGTGACAAAGACCAGACCAGGCTGGACTTTGTGCGCCGCCACTATCCGGATGTCCTGACCGTCACGCCAGAGGAAGTTGGGGAGGCAGTTCAGGCCAACAGCGCCCATGGAGGCGCCGACGTGGTGCTGGAGGTGGCCGGTGCGCCGGAGACCTTCCGCCTGGCCTGGGAATGTGCCAGGCCCAATGCCATCGTGACAATCGTGGCCCTGTATGATACACCCCAGCTCTTGCCGCTGCCGGAGATGTATGGGAAAAACCTGACCTTTAAGACCGGCGGTGTGGATGGCTGTCACTGCGCTGAGACGCTTTCCCTCATCGCCGCAGGCAAGCTCGACACCACGCCCCTCGTGACCCATACCTACCCGCTGCGGGAGATTGAAGCCGCCTACGAACTCTTTGCCAACCGGCGCGACGGCGTTATCAAAGTCGCCATTCAAGGATAAAGGAGAATTGCCATGCTGGAAGTTGGAACCAAAGCCCCGGATTTTACCCTGCCGGATCAGAACGGCGCGCCCGTCCGTCTCTCGGATTTTTTAGGGAAAAAGGTCATACTCTATTTTTATCCCAAGGACAACACCCCTGGCTGCACCCGGCAAGCCTGCGCCTTTGCTCTGAACCACGACAATTTCGAGCAAAAAAACGCAGTGGTCATCGGCGTCAGCAAGGACTCTGTCTCCTCACACCTGAAGTTTGCCGAAAAGTACAGCCTTCCCTTTGTGCTGCTCTCCGACCCGGCGCACGGCGTCATGGAAACTTACGGCGTCTGGCAAGAGAAGAAGCTCTACGGCAAGGTGAGCATGGGGGTGGTGCGCAGCACCTACCTCATCGACGAACAGGGCGTCATTGAAAAGGTAATGCCCAAGGTAAAGCCCGATACCAACGCTGCCGAGCTCTTGGACTATCTCAACGGCTGATATGCAGATCATCATTTCTCCCGCCAAGAAAATGCGCGTGGACGCCGACAGCCTGGCCTGGAAGAGTCTCCCGAAGCTGCTTTCACACACTGAGCGGCTGTTGTCCGCTCTGCGGGCCATGGATCCCGCGGCGCTCCAACGGCTCTGGAAGTGCAATGACCGCATTGCCGCCCTCAACACTCGTCGGCTGGAAACCATGGACTTGCGCCAAAATCTCACACCGGCCATTCTCTCCTACGAAGGAATTCAGTACCAGTATATGGCTCCCGGCGTCTTTACCCAGCAGGAATACGATTATGTGCAGGCCCATCTGCGGATCCTCTCGGGATTTTATGGGCTGCTGCGGCCCTTTGACGGCGTGACGCCCTATCGTCTGGAAATGCAGGCGAAACTGGCGGTGGACGGCGCGGCGGATCTCTACGGGTTCTGGGGTGACCTTCTGGCGCAAGAACTCTTTACCGAAACAGACTGTATCATCAATTTGGCCTCCAAGGAGTACAGCCAGTGCATCTACAAGTTTTTGACGCCGTCCGTGCAGTTTATCACCTGTGTATTTGCGCAAGTGCATCACGGTAAGGTGCTGGAAAAGGGTACGCTTTGTAAAATGGCCCGGGGCGAGATGGTGCGCTACATGGCGCAGAGAGACATTGACCGGCCGGAACAGCTGCGTGACTTCGATCTCCTGGGTTATCGCTATACCCCCGACCTCTCTGATAAAAATAGTTTTGTCTTTCTGCGTGAAATCGCAACGCCGGACGACATTGACAGCCCTTGATAACAGAACTTACCACAAAACCGACCGGATATTTCAAATGACGCGGGGAAATCTATTGTTGCGGTACCCAATCAAACATTGCTTTAGGAGATGTAAGAGTTATGAAGAGCAACAATCAGATCAATATTCCCGAGGCTCGCGAGGCCATGGATCAGTTCAAGATGGAAGCTGCCAAGGAAGTCGGCGTTGACCTCAAGCAGGGCTACAACGGCCACCTCACCTCCCGCGAAGCCGGTTCCGTCGGCGGCCAGATGGTCAAGAAGATGA
>CALXCW010000145.1 GCA_944386905.1 uncultured Oscillospiraceae bacterium | reverse complement strand
TGCTTACAGGGCGTATTTGCCTGCAAAGGTTTCGAAGGCCGCGGCAAAGTCCGCCGAGCCGTATTTGACGTCGTTGAGGTACTTGTGGGTGTCGAAGCTGTTGTGCTCCACCTCGATGAGAGCCACGGCGATGTTGGAACAGTGATCCGATACGCGCTCGCAGTTGTTGAGCAGATCCGAGAGGATAAAGCCCATTTCGATGGTGCATTCGCCCCGCTGGAGACGCTCGATATGGTGATCCTTGATCTTGGAGATCAGCTTATCCACCACCTGCTCCAAAGGCTCTACCTGACGGGCCACAGTCAGATCAGCCTTGGTGAAGGAATCCTCGGTGAGCTGCAAGATCTCTTCGATGGCCGCGAGAAGCACGGTGATCTCCTGGTTGGCCTCCTCGGAGAAGCTGAGTTTCTTTTCCCAGATCTCCTCGGCCACCTTCTGGATGTTCACGGCGTGGTCGCCCAGGCGCTCGAAATCGCCGATGGAGTGGAGCATCAGCGACACGGCGTGGCTGTCCCGGCTGGACAGCTCCCGGCTGGACAGCCGCACCAGGAACGTCCCCAGCCGATCCTCGTAGAGGTCGATGATGTCCTCCTGCTCGATGACGTCCTTGGCCCGCTCCTCGCTGTAGTGCGACAGCAGGCCGAAGGCCATGCGCAGGGTGTCGTGGGCCGTGGAGCACATCTGGGTGGTGTAGTTGAAGCTCTCCTGCACCGCCACGGACGGGGAGCGGAGCAGGCGGTCGTCCAGGGCGCCGATGCCGCTGGTGGCGTCGGTCTGCGCCGGGACTTCCTTCTCCCGGGTGAGCCACTCGGTGAGCTTGATGATGAGCTTGCCGTTGGGCATCAGAATGACCGTGGCGATGATGTTGAACGCCGTGTGGCACAGGGCGATGCCGAAGGCGTCGATGGCCATGTTGTGGATGGGCAGATGGAAGATGGCGTTGAGAATGAGGTAGATCGGCAGGATAATCACCGTGCCGAGGAGGTTGATGAGGGTGTGCATGATGGCCACGCGCTTGGCGCCGGTGTTGGCGCCCACGCAGGAGATCACGGCGGTGATACATGTGCCGATATTCTGACCCATGATGATGGGGATGGCCATGCCGTAGGTGATGGAGCCGGTGCCTGCCAACGCCTGCAGGATGCCCACCGAGGCGGCGGAGGACTGGATCAGGGCGGTGAAGAGGGTGCCGACGATGACGCCGATGGCGGGATTGCGGAACTTCACCATCAGCTCGGCGAATTCGGGCATGTCGGCCAGGGGCGCCACGGCGTCGGACATGAAGTTCATGCCGATCATCAACACGGCGAAGCCCACCAGGATGTTGCCGATGTTCTTATTGCGGTCGCGCTTGCAGAGCATCAGCATAAACACGCCCACCAGCGCCAGGATGGGGGAGAAGTTCACCGGCTTGAGCATGGCAAGGAAGATGTTGTCGCTTTCAATGCCGGTGAGGCTCAAGAGCCAGGCGGTGAGGGTGGTGCCGATGTTGGCGCCGAAAATGACGTTGAGGGTCTGGGAGAAGTGCATGATGCCGGAGTTCACCAGGCCCACCAGCATCACCGTGGAGGCCGAGGAGGACTGCATGGCAATGGTGATGACGGCGCCGAGGCCCACGCTGATCAGGGGGTTGGCGGTCATCTTTTTCAGGGTGCCTTCCAGCTTGCCGCCGGAGAGGCGCTCTAAGTTGTGGCTCATGACCTGCATGCCGAAGAGGAAAAAAGCCAGGCCGCACAATAAGTTGAGTACACTAAAAAAATCCATCTCTTTCTCTCCTATGTTTCGGTATTCTTCGGGCTCTGGCCCGGGGACTGCTGGGAAGTGCGGGGGAAGGCGACGGTGATGGTGGTGCCCACACCCAGGGTGCTCTCCACGGTGACGGCTGCCCCCAGGCAGGCGGCGCCGTGTTTGACGATGGACAATCCCAGGCCGGTGCCGCCCAGCTCCCGGGAGTGGCTCTTGTCCACGCGGTAAAACCGCTCGAAGATCCGGGGGAGCTCCTCCTGGGGAATGCCGATGCCGGTGTCGGCCACAGTGAGGGTGACCTGGTTGTCGTCCTCAGCCACGGCGAGGGTGACGGCCCCGCCGGGGCGGTTATATTTGATGGCGTTGTCGGTGAGATTGTGGAGAATTTCGGCCACAATTTTTTTCGAGGCTACCAGCCGGCCGCTGCTGCCGGTGAGCTGTAGACGCACCTGGCGGCGCAGAGCCTCGGCGGAGAGCTGCTCCACGGTCTGCTCGGCGGCCTCGCGGAGGGACATGGGTTCCATTACCGGCATCTGGCCGCGCTCCTCCAGCCGGGACAGGCGGAGAATATCGCCCACCAGATCCATCAGCCGCCGGGCCTCGTCGCAGATTTTGCCGGCAAAGCGGCTCACATCCTCGGGCTTGGCCAGGCCGTCACGGATGAGCTCGGCAAAGCCGTGGATGGAGGTGATGGGCGTCTTGAGCTCGTGGGAGACGTTGGCGGTAAATTCCCGCCGCTGCCGTTCCTGGCGGTCGTGCTCGGCGTTGAGATCCTCCATCTGCCGCCGGATCTGCCGGTTCTGCTCGGCCAGACGGCGCACCACCGGCTTGAGCTCTTCGTCCACGTCCCGCTCGTCGGGGTGGGTGAAATCGATGCGGCTGAGGGGCTCCACCACCGACCGCGATGCGCGGGAGGCCAGCAGGGCCGAGAGGGCCACGGCCAGCACCAGCACGATGAGCAGCGGCGTGAAGGACTGCAACAAGAGGTGGCCTGCGGTGTAGCCGCTGTTGGACAGCTCCAGGGTGCCGCCGTCTGAGAGGGGCCGGGTGACCCGCACGTTGGCAGGGATTTGGGGATCGGAGTCGTAGCGCACGGCGCCGTCGGCGTCGAGACAGCGGATGCGGCAGGCTGCGGGAGCCACATCCTCCAGGGCGGCCACGCCGCCGGCCGCAGCGGCTGCGGCGGCCAGATCTGCCTCGGCGTTCAGGTGCCGGAGGTTGTCGCGGCGCATGTTCACGGCGTGGAGCGCCACGAAGATGGCCACGCTCATCAGGAACACAGCCATCGCTGCGAGAAAGATGGATTTGAACATCCGCTGCTTCATCGGCATTCCTCCCCGGGCGTTTTTCTCCATCATACCGGCGGCGGCGAAAATTTGGGCGATGGTTATTGTAAAGGTTATGTTAAATTTCGCCCTCCAAAGCGCAAAGCGCCCCTGCGCATCATGGCGCAGGGGCGCGCAGACTGTCAAAAACCCCTGCTACGAGTGTTCGGGACAGAGCAGCAGGGGGTGTGTGCGGGGGGCAAAGCGCCCCCTGCACGTTCAAAAAAGATGGATTTTTCAACGTTTCCAACGTTGAAAAATCCTAAGCAGCGTGTCGAAAAAACTTTTTCGACACGCAAAGCGCCCCTGCGCATCATGGCGCAGGGGCGCGGGCGGGCGCAAAGGGGGCCGTGATTCACCATACCACAATCCGCAGCGCTTCGCAATCAAAATATACCCGGATCGCTGATTTTTGTAGATAAACCAGTTCATAAACCGCTCTAAGAGAGGAAAATCTGTGGAATATGGCCCGTTGACAGGGGAAATGCGGGCTTTTATAATATGTGCTATCAACAAACCGTGTTCGGTTTGGCTGAGAATAGGCCAAAGGCCATGACGGAGAAAAGTACCGCAGAGATGCAGCCACAGTGAGCCGGGGACAGTGGAAACCCGACGCGGACAGCTGCGCGAAGAACACTCCCGAGCCGCAATCTGAACGGGGCGCCGCCCCCAGTAGGAGCGCCGCAGGAACTGCGTTACGGTTCACGGGTTTGTCAGAACCCGGGAAAGGGACTGCCCAGGGGCAGTAAATTAGGTGGCACCGCGGATTGGCAGCGATTCGTCCTAAAATCTTAGGAGAATGCTGCGTCAATTTTTTGGAGGTGTCAAACGTATGTGTTCCATTCTGGGTTTCACATCCAAGTCCCGGCCTGTGGAGGAGATTCGCCCCTTCTTTGAAAGAACCAAGTCCCGCGGCCCCGACGACTCCCGCATCGAGGAGACGCCGTCGGGTTATCTGTGCTTTCATCGCCTGGCCATCATGGGCCTCAGCGATGCGGGGATGCAGCCGTTCCATCTGGGGCGCGACAGGTGCATTTGCAACGGCGAGCTCTACGGCTTCCGCGCGCTCAAAGAAAAGCTGGCGGAAACGTATACCTTTTCTTCCGATTCCGACTGTGAGCTCCTGCTGCCGCTGTATCACGAGTACGGCCTGGCCATGTTTTCGATGCTGGACGCCGAGTTTGCCCTGGTGCTCTACGACGGGGAGAAAGACCGCTACATCGCCGCCCGGGATCCCATCGGGATCCGCCCGCTGTTCTACGGCTACGACCACGGCGCCATCGTCTTTGCCAGTGAGGCGAAAAACCTGGTGGGGCTGGTGGAGCGGGTGTTCCCCTTCCCGCCGGGCCACTATTATGCCGACGGCCAATTC
>CALXCW010000144.1 GCA_944386905.1 uncultured Oscillospiraceae bacterium | reverse complement strand
GTGCATTGGAAATCTATCTTGAGACGGGCAAGACTAAGACCCAGCACGACCGTGAGACCCAGGCCCGGCCGCCCAAGTATGAGGCGCTGTGGCTGGGGCTCACCTTTGCCGACCGGGCTGATCTCTACCGGCGTATCGATCAGCGGGTGGAGCAGATGCTGCGCGACGGACTTGTTGAGGAGCTTACAGGCCTTTTGGCTCGAGGCCTCCCGCCCGGAGCCACCAGCCTCCAGGCCATCGGATACAAGGAGCCCATGGCCGCGCTCCGGGGAGAGATCTCGCTGGAGGAGGCCATTGCCCGGGTTAAGCAAGAGAGCCGCCGTTACGCCAAACGGCAGCTCACGTGGCTTCGGCGCAATGAACAGATTCACTGGATTGTCCAGCATGAGCCGCTGGCCTGGGCGGACACCTGGCGCGCCGCCGAGGAAATTCTCCGTACCGCCGGTCTCCTGTAGACTGCAAATGTTCGGCCGACAGGATTCAGCAGCATTCGGCCGCCTGGTTTTTGTAAGATGATGGATACACAAAGATAAAAGGAGTGTTATCCATGACAAGACCAGAAAACCTGCAAGACCGCTTTTTGAACCAAGCCCGCCGGGACAAGACGCCTCTAACCCTTTTTTTAATCAACGGCTTTCAGCTGCGAGGCACCATTTTGAGCTTCGATCAGTTTGCCGTGCTGCTCCTCTCAGAGGGTAAGCAGAATCTCATCTACAAGCACGCCATTTCCACCATCCAGCCCGGCGAGGCAATTCGCCTTACTAGCCAGGGATAGCCGCCAAGGAGGCCGCTATGAAACAGGGAAAATTCTATACCAAATTGATCCTCTGGATCTTTCTGGCGGCCGTACTCTGCTATTTCGGCTATGCCATCTTTACTTCGGTCTATGCGCCGCTGACCACTGTGACGGCCATCGAATACGAGGCCGGAAGCGGCAGCTACACCACGGGCTTTGTGGTGCGGGAAGAGAGCGTGGTGCGCTCTACATACGGCATTACCTCTCTGGTGGTCTCTGAAGGAGAGCGGGTGAGCCGGGGACAAACCCTGGCCACCGGCTATCGCGATGAGAGCGCTCAGGCACGTCAGGCGGAGATGGCCGCACTGGAAGAGCAGCTGGAGCAGCTGCAATACGCCAGTACTTACTCCGCTGCGGCAGCGGATCAGGCAGTGCTGGACAGTGAGATCTCTGCCGAGCTCACCGACTTCAGCCAATACCTGGCCCGCGGAGATATGAACTCTGTGCATGACCGCGCGGCGGCCCTCAAGGGCCTGATTATCCGACGGATGTCTACCGACCAGGAGAACGCCGCCCTGGATCAGCAGATTGCCGCGCTGACCGAGGAGCTCGCTGCACTGCAGGCCGATTCCAGCTACGACACCACCGTGGTGGCGGCGGGGGAGAGCGGCTATTTTTCCGGAACCGTGGATGGCTATGAGTCGGTGCTCACCCCGGACAAGCTCACTACCATGACTGTGGAGGAGTATTCCTCCCTGGCGCCGCGAGAGGTCACCGATGACACCGTGGGGAAGCTCATCACCAGCAGCACCTGGTACTATGTAACGGTGGTGCCCGAGGAGCAGGTGGCCGATGTCCAGGTGGGCGACAGCGCACCGGTGACCTTTGCCTCGCAGTTTTATGAGAGCATCCCCATGGTGGTGGAGCGGCTGAGCGAGTCCGGGCACGGAAGCTGTCTGCTGGTGCTTTCCTGTGACAAGTACATTCAGAACGCCACGCTCCTGCGCCAGCAGTCGGCGGACATCGTATTCTCCTCTTATTCAGGGCTCCGCGTGCCCAAGGAGGCCATCCGTGTGGATGAAAACGGCAATGTGGGCGTGTATGTCCTCGAAGGCAGCAACGCCGCCTGGAAGAGCGTGAACATTCTCCACGACAATGGGGAGACCTATGTGGTGGAGCTGGACAAGTCGTCTGTCAACAATCTCTGGCCCGGCGATGAGATCATCGTCACAGGTCGGGATCTCTACGATGGAAAGGTTGTGCGATGATGGAAGAAATCGCCAATAATGTCCGGCGCATCCGCGCCGAAATGGAGCGCGCTGCCCGTGCTGCCGGCCGGGATCCTGCGGAGATTCAGCTTCTGGCTGCCACCAAGATGAACGATGCCCAGCGGGTGCGGGCCGCCGTGGAGGCCGGTGTGGACTGCTGCGGTGAAAACCGGGTGCAGGAGCTTCTGGAGAAGCTGCCCCAGGGTGCCTACACCGGGAAACCTGTGCACTTCATCGGCCACCTCCAGACCAATAAGGTGAATAAAGTGGTAGGGCGGGTGGATCTGATCGAATCGGTGGATCGGGAGGAACTGCTGGCTGCCATCGACCGCGCGGCAGCCCGGCTGGGGGTGACCCAGCGGATCTTGCTGGAGGTGAACATCGGCGCCGAGGAGAGCAAATCCGGCTTTACACCGGCCGGCGCCGTGGAAATGGCGTCCCGAATGGCCGAATTTCCCCATTGCCGACTGGAGGGACTCATGGCGATTCCACCAATTTCAGAGGAACCTGGGGGGAATACAAAGTATTTTGCACAAATGCGTCAGCTTCTTGTTGACATAAGGGCAAAAAAATACGATAATGTCAGTATGGCATGCCTGTCCATGGGCATGACAGATGATTTCCCCGACGCCATCGCCCAGGGCAGCACGTTGATTCGCGTGGGAACCGCGATCTTCGGCGCCCGCAGCTATGGCCCCAAATAAATAGATTCGCAGATTCAACTGCTTTTGGAGGACAGAACACCATGGGATTTATGGATGAATTGAAGAAACTTGCCCGGCCCTATGCGGAAGATGAGGATGATTTCGACGACGATTTCGACCTGGATGAGCGCCCTCGCGCTTCCCGCGCCAGCACAGCCGCCCGCCCCGCGCCTCGCATGTCCACTGCCAGCTCCAGCGCCTATGATGAGGTACTGGGTGATCTGAACCAGTCCGGCAGCCAGTCCGGCCGCGCCGCCACCCGCCGCACCACCGACAGCAAGGTTGTCAACATCCACACTACCACCCAGCTGCAGGTGGTTCTGGTCAAGCCCGACCGGTTTGACAATGTCTCGGAGATTGCCGAGCATCTGCGCAGCAAGCACGCCGTGGTGCTCAACCTCGAGGCCACCAACAAGGACATTGCCCGCCGCCTGGTGGACTTCCTCTCCGGCTGCGCCTATGCGCTGGATGGAAAAATCAAGAAAATCGCCATTTCCACCTATATTATCACGCCCTACAATGTGGACATCATCGGCGATCTCATCGACGAGCTGGAAAACAACGGCCTGTATCTCTAAGCCACAAAAGGAGCGTGCGCCATGTTCACACCACAGGAAATTCAGGAAAAGACCTTTACCAAGGCGGTGTTCGGCGGCTATGATATGCAGACCGTGGACGACTTCCTTGAGCCCCTCACCGAGGACTATATCACGCTCTATAAAGAGAACGCCGTGCTCAAGAGCAAGATGAAGGTTTTGGTAGAAAAATTGGAGGAGTACCGCAGCCAGGAGCAGAGCATGCGCAAGGCCATTCTCTCCGCGCAGCGCACCGCCGATGCCATGATTGCAGAAGCGGAGAAGAAGTGTGCCCGTCTGATGGCAGACACCGCCGGCACCGTGCAGGAGCGGGAGGTGGATTCCAGCAATGTGGTCTCCCAGGAGCAGGAGCGGATCAACTGTGCAAAAAAGGCCGCTCTCAACTTCATTGATGTCATTGAGCGGGACATCCGCGGCCATCTGGAGCTTCTGGAGTCTCTCAAGACCCGGGATATGAGCCTGGAACTGGGCCAGCAGCTGCCCCGGAAACCCTACGACTACGAGGCCGATGAGGAAAAACCCTTGGTTGTGCCCAAGTCCACCCCCAAGGCCGCGCCGAAGGCTGCCACCAAGCCTGTTTCGCAGAAGGTGGCGGAGAAGCCGCAGGTTCAGCGTGCCCCCGTGGCAGAGCCTCCTATGGCGGAGACGCCCGCTCCTGAGAGCGAGACCACCGAGGAGATCGCCCACGAGATTGAGCAAAATCTCAGCCGCATGATGGATCTGGATATTCCTGCCGAGCCCCAGACACCCCATAAGAGCGTTCAGGCCGACAGCAGTACCATCAAGTTTACAAACCTGCAATTCGGTAAAAATTACGACCCCACCAGCGGCAACTGATCGCCACTGCAACGGCGCCCGGGATGCTATATTCCGGGCGCCGCCGTTCATCCTGAGAGGTTTTTGGAGAAGAAGATACCATGAGATTGCTATATGCCATTCTCTATACCGCCGTGCTGGGTGTGGTGTCCCACTATGTGGGCCAGGCCTTGCCGCGGCGGTGGTTTCACCCGGAGAAATTCCCCTTTCGCAGCTTCAAATGGGAGAAAGAGGGGGACGTCTACCGCGCTGTGGGTGTCCACCATTGGAAAGACCTGGTGCCCGATATGAGCAAGGTGATGCCGGACATGATCCCCAAGCGCATG
>CALXCW010000143.1 GCA_944386905.1 uncultured Oscillospiraceae bacterium | reverse complement strand
GCGACAACGATTCTGTAGTAAGGGTTCTTCTTTGCACCCATTCTTCTCAGTCTGATCTTGACCATTTCGGGTTCACCTCCAAATATCTTCAATCAATCTATAGCGGGTATCGGATCGATACGCTGCTTGCATCACATGCCCGGCATGCCCGGGAAACCGCCGCCCATGCGCTTGAGGCGCTTCATCTTTTTGGCGGCGCCAGGGCCGGAGAACTGGCGCACCATGGCATTCATGGCGTCAAACTGCTTCAAAAGGCGATTCACATCCTCCACCTTCACGCCGGAACCGGCGGCCACACGGCGCTTGCGACTGTGGTTGAGGCAGGCGGGATTTTCCCGCTCGTAGGGCGTCATAGACTGAATGATCGCCTCAGTGCGGCCCATGGCCTTCTCATCCACGGTGGCGTTTTTGAGCGCCGAGGCGTTCACTCCCGGCATCATCCCCAGCACATCCTGCAAATCGCCCATATTTTTGAGCTGAATGAGCTGATCGTAGAAGTCCTGGAGGGTGAATTTATTGCTGCGGAGCTTTTGCTCCAGCTCAGCGGCTTTTTTCTGGTCGAAGGCCTGTTCCGCTTTCTCGATGAGGGTGAGCACGTCGCCCATGCCGAGGATTCGCGAGGCCATGCGGCCAGGGTGGAAGGGTTCGATGCTGTCGAGCTTCTCACCGGTGCCGATGAACTTGATGGGCTTTCCCGTGACGGCCTTGACCGAGAGAGCCGCGCCGCCCCTCGCGTCGCCGTCGAGCTTGGAGAGCATCACGCCGTCGATATCCAGCCACTCGTTGAAGGTTTGGGCGGCGTTGACAGCGTCCTGACCGGTCATGGCGTCCACCACCAGCAGGATTTCCGTGGGTTTGACGGCGGCCTTGATGGCCTTGAGTTCGTCCATCAGCGCCTCGTCCACATGAAGGCGGCCGGCGGTGTCGAGAAACACCATGTCGTTGCCGTGGCGCACGGCATGGGCCACGGCGGCCTTGGCGATATCCACAGGGTTGGTCTTGCCCATCTCAAACACGGGGATATCCAGCTTTTCGCCCACCACCTGCAGCTGCTTAATGGCCGCAGGGCGGTAGATATCACAGGCGACCAGCAGCGGACGGCGGCCCTGTTTCTTGAAAAGGCCGGCCAGCTTGGCGCCGTTGGTGGTCTTACCGGCGCCCTGGAGGCCCACCAACATCACGATGGTTGGGGGCTGGGACGCCAAGTGCAGCTTCTGATTTTCGCTGCCCATGAGGGCGGTGAGCTCCTCATTGACGATCTTCACAATCATCTGGGCGGGGGTGAGGCTTTCCAGGACATCACTGCCCACGGCACGGGCAGACACCTTGCCGATGAAGTCCTTGACGACCTTGTAGCTCACATCGGCCTCGAGCAGAGCCAGGCGGATTTCCCGCATGGCAGCCTTGACGTCAGCCTCGGTGAGACGGCCTTTGCCCCGCAGCTTTTTAAAAGCGGCGGAGATTTTTTCAGTCAGACCCTCAAATGCCATTTGTTACTCCTTTATTTCCTCGGCGGCAGCCAGGATGACCTCGGCCAAGTCTCCCGCTTGGGGCACGGCCCGAAGGGCCTGGGCGGCACGGACAATCCTCGCCAACGCCTGCTGCTGCCGCCGGGCGCGGGCCAGGCAGCCGATCTTCTCCTCCATATCCTCCAGAGCCTGCTCGGCCCGGGCGAGAAAATCATGGACGCCCTGGCGGGAAATCCCGGCCTCCTGAGCAATCTCTCCCAGGGAGAGATCCTGATTGTAATATAAATCAAAGCAGGTACGCTGCTTTTCCGTGAGCAAATCCCCGTAATAGTCCAAAAGCAGCGACATCTCCACGGCGTCTCGCTTCAAAAGCACCACTGCCTTTCAAGGGAATTTGCTTGACAGCTGTGTCATTATACGACACGGCAGCCAGTTTGTCAAGGGGGAAAACTTGACACAGTGCGGTAACTATTTTGCCGCATCCAGGATGATGCGCGTGAGGATCTCGGCCACCTTCTCCATATCCTCCAGGGGGATATACTCAAAGCGGCCGTGGAAGTTTTCGCCGCCGGTGCAGAGGTTGGGGCAGGGCAGCCCTTCATAGGAAAGGCGGGCGCCGTCGGTACCGCCACGAATGGGCACCTCTCGCGCTGTCACGCCGCAGGCTTCCATGGCGGCCTTGGCCCGGTGGATGATCTCCATATGCGGCTCGATGCAGTGCTTCATATTCCGATAGCTCTCGGTGACCGTGGCCACCGCCGTACCGGCGCCGTACTTCTCGTTGAGGAAGTCTGCGGCCTTTTGGAAGAAGGCGCACCGGCGCTCATAGCCCGCGTCGTCGTGGTCGCGGATGATATATGAGAGCTTGGCCTGCTCCACCTCGCCCTCCAGGCGGAGCAGATGGTAAAAGCCTTCATAGCCGTCGGTGGTGGCTGGCACCTCGTAGACCGGCAGCAGCTGGTGGAACTCCATGGCAAGGCGGGCGGCATTGACCATCTTGCCGCGGGCCGAGCCGGGATGAATGTTCTTTCCGTAGATGGTCACCGTGGCAGAGGCCGCATTGAAGTTCTCATATTCGATTTCGCCCAGGGTGCCGCCGTCTACGGTATAGGCATAGTCTGCGCCGAAGCCTGGGATGTCGAAGCGGTCGGCGCCCCGGCCCACTTCCTCATCGGGGGTGAAGGCGATGCGCAAGGTGCCGTGGGGCTGATCGCTGTGCAAAAGCGCGTCGGCGCAGGCAAGAATCTCCGCCACACCGGCCTTGTCGTCAGCGCCCAAGAGGGTGGTGCCGTCGGTGACGATCAGGTGCTTGCCCACGTGATTGGCCAGAATTGGGAATTCCTTGGGTGAGAGCACCAGGCCCAGGGCTTCGTTGAGCACCACGTCGCCGCCGTCATAGGGTTCCGTGATTCGGGCGCGGATATCCGAACCCTTGGTGCCGGGCGCGGTGTCCATATGGGCCACCAGTCCAATGGTGGGGCCTTCGCCGGTGGCGGGCACCGTGCCGTAGACATAGCCGAATTCGTCCACGTAGGCATCGGCAATTCCCATGGCCTGCATCCGCCGCACGATCTCTTCGGCCAGCACCCGCTGGCCGGGGGTGGAGGGCCAGCTCGTGGATTCCTCGCAGGAGGTGGTGGGATAGGAGACCAGGTCTAAAAAGAGCTTTCCAAGATCCATTTCAAAACAGCTTCCTTCCATAGGGGTTTTCTCCAGTATAGCCCCATTCCCCGCAAAAAACAACCGGTTTCTCGTAGGGCCAAAAGTTTACAAAGTCTTTGCAATTGGGAATGGGTGTCATTTTATAATCAAAGTATCAGCAGGAAAGGATTTGCGATTATGGAAGGTTTCGTTACATTGGAGCACGTTTCAAAGGTCTATGGCTCCGGCGAGGGGCAGGTACAGGCGCTCAAGGACGCCTCCTTCACCATCGACAAGGGCGAGATCGCCGTAATCGTGGGGCAATCAGGCGCCGGCAAGACAACGCTGCTCAACATTCTCGGCGGTATGGACACGCTCACCTCGGGCAAAGTGTTCCTCGCCGGGGAGGAGGTATCGGCCTACCGTGGCAAGCAGCTGGCCCGGTACCGCCGGGAAGAGGTGGGGTTTGTTTTTCAGTTTTATAACCTGATTCCCAATCTCACCGCCCTGGAGAATGTGGAGCTGGCCACGCAGATCGTCAAGAGCGCCCGCTCCGCCGAGGAGATTCTCACCCAAGTGGGCCTTCAGCACCGCCTTTCCAATTTCCCGGCCCAACTCTCCGGCGGCGAGCAGCAGCGGGTGGCCATCGCCCGCGCTCTGGCAAAGAACCCCAAGCTCCTCCTCTGTGACGAGCCCACCGGCGCGCTGGACTACGCCACCGGCAAGGAAGTGCTCAAGCTCCTGCAAGATCAGAGCCGGCAGCAGGGCATGACGGTAGTCATCATCACCCACAACTCCGCCCTCACCGCCATGGCCGACCGGGTCATCCGCGTGCGCTCCGGCACAATCCAATCCGTAACCATCAACCAAACCGTTACGCCGGTGGAGGAACTCGAATGGTAAAGGGCGGCTCGGCCTTCGACAAAAACAACCGAAGAGAGATCCGACGAACCCTCGGGCGATTTCTGGCCATTTTGGCCATTGTCGCACTGGGGGTAGGATTCTTTACCGGTCTGAAGCTGGCGCGGCCTGCCATGGCCAAAACCGGCGACAGTTACCTGCGCAAGACGAATTTTTACGACTATCAGCTCCTGTCCACCGTGGGCTTTACCGACGAAAATGTGGACTATTACAAGGGGCTGGACTTTGTCGCGGCGGCGGAGGGATCGGTGAACGGAGATCTTCTCACCACCTACCGCGGTCAGCAGGTGGTGTTTAAGACCCACCAGCTTCTGAATACCATCAACCAGGTGGAGCTTCTGGCCGGACGTATGCCCGAAGCGGCCGATGAATGCCTCGGCGATTACCTCTATTTCACCGAGGACGACCTGGGGCAGGTGCTGACCGTGGAAAACGACGACGACCACAGCTTTTCCCAG
>CALXCW010000142.1 GCA_944386905.1 uncultured Oscillospiraceae bacterium | reverse complement strand
CCGGAGCCGCCTCGACCACGGGCGCCTCCTCCACGGTGGGCTTGGAGACTTTTTTGCGGGCAGCAGGCTTCTTAGCGGCGGGTTTCTTGGCCGCAGGCTTCTTGGCGGGAGCCGCCTCGGCGGCGGTCACTTCGGCGGTGGGGGCCGCCTGCTCCGCTGCCTGGGCTTCCGGCGCCTTTTTGCGGGCGGCGGGCTTCTTGGGAGCGGGTTTCTGGGCTTCCGGCGCGGCGGTCACGGCCTCCGGCGCGCTGACCGCCTCAGCGGCCGCCTTGGGGGAAGCCCCTTTCTTCTTGGTGGAATCTGCTTTTTCCCGTGCCATAATGAACCTTCCTTTCACAATTTTCTCATCGTGGTCTCTCGCCGCCTCCGAGGGAGGCGAGATATGCGGGATGGCCGCGCCGGGGCGGCCGAAAAGAGTATCTACCGTTTTTTACCTCTATTATAGTGCCAACCGCCCGCCGGTGCAACCTCTGATCCATCGACAAAATCAAAAAAAACACGACGACCGTCCCCACCGGGTATCCGTAGGGGCGGCCTGCGTGGCCGCCCGCAGTGGAGAGGCCGCGCAACGCGCCGATCCCCTCCGGCATTGGCGCGGAAGGGGCGGCTTTGAGACAGAACGCGCCGACGGGGCGGATGCAAAAGGGGGCGCCGCATCACGCGGCGCCCCCGGGAAATCAGGGTTTTTTCTTCTGGTAGGGGGTGCCGTCCAGGGGCAGGCTGTAGCGCCGTTGATGGTCGAAGCGGTAATAGGCGTCGGCAATGGCGGGGGCGGTGGGAATGGCGGTGATCTCGCCGATGCCGATGGCGCCGCAGGCGATGGGCAGGCCCTCTTTTTCCACCACGATGGCCTCGATCTCCGGGATCTGGTTGGCCCGGAAGAGACCCAGGGTGCCGAACTTGGCCGTGGGCTTGCAGTCGGTGAGCGGGTACTTCTCCGTGAGGGCGAAGCCCAGGGACATGACCACGCCGCCCTCGATCTGCCCCTCGCAGGAGAGGGGGTTCACGGCCTTGCCCACGTCGTGGGCGGCGACCATCTTCTTGACCTTACCGTCCTCATCCAGGATGCACACCTGGGTGGCGTAGCCGTAGGCCACGTGGCTCACCGGGTTGGGCACCGGGGCGCCCAGGGGATCGGTCTTGGCCAGGTATTCGGCGTAGAACTCCCGGCCCTCCAAATCCGATAGGGTTTTGCCCTCCAGGGCGGCCTTCAAGTCCACGCAGGCCCGGCGGCAGGCCTCGCCGGTGACGGTGGTCTGCCGTGAGCCGGAGGTGGTGCCGGAGTCGGGAGCCTCGAAGGTGTTGGAGCGGACATAGACCACCTGATCGCGGGTAAGGCCCACGATGGTGCACACAATCTGCACCAGTACCGTGCCCAGGCCCTGGCCGATGCAGCTGGCGCCGGCGTAGATGACCACCTGGCCCTTTTCGATTTTCAGCCGCACGCGGCCGGTGTCGGGCAGGCCCACGCCTACGCCGGCGTTTTTCATGGCGCAGGCGATGCCGGCGAAGCGGGCGTTTTCATATTGCTCCTTCACGGCCAGGAGCGTCTCCACCAGGCCGGTGGAGTTGTCCACGATCTGACCGTTGGGCAGGGCCTCGCCGGGACGGATGGCGTTGCGCATGCGGATCTCCCAGGGGGAGATGCCGATTTCGTCGGCCATCTCGTTGAGCAGGCTCTCCACGGCGAAGCAGGTCTGGGTGACGCCGAAGCCCCGGAAGGCGCCGGCGGGGGGATTGTTGGTGTAGTAGGCCCAGCCGTCGCACTCGAAGTTCTCGTAGTGGTAGGGCCCTGCGGCGTGGGTGCAGGCCCGCTCGAGGACGGGGCCGCCCAGGGAGGCGTAGGCGCCGGTGTCGGCGATGACCTCCACGGCCACGCCCTGAATGTTGCCCTCATTGTCGCAGCCCATGGAGATCTCAATGTCCATGGGGTGGCGCTTGGGGTGGATGAGAATGCTCTCGGCCCGGGAGAGCTTGACCTTCACGGGCCGCCCGGTGAGGTAGGCCACCAGGGCGGCGTGGTGCTGCACGGTGACGTCCTCCTTGCCGCCGAAGCCGCCGCCGACGAGCATGTTTTGCACCTTGACCTTTTCCATGGGCAGGCCCAGCATAGGGGCTGTCTCGTGCTGGGTGTCATAGGCGCTCTGGTCGGTGGAGAGCACCACCACGCTGTCGCCGTCCATATAGGCCACGGCGCACTCAGGCTCTAAGAAGGCGTGCTCCGTCCAGGGGGTCTGGTAGCGGCGGGTGAGGATGTGGGGCGATTTGGCAATGGCCTCGGCGGGGAAGCCCCGCTGGATGTGCTTGTGGGCCATCAGGTTGCCGTCGGGGTGCACCAGCGGCGCACCGGGCTCCATGGCCTCTTTGGGGTTGCGGATGGGGGTGAGGACTTCATAGGCCACCTCCACCAGCTTCTTCGCCTCTTCCAGGATCTCGGGCGTCTCGGCGGCCACGATGCAGATGGCGTCGCCCAGGTAGTGGGTCATGGAGCCCACGGCGATCATGGTATCCCAGTCCTTTTTGAGGTGGCCGACCTTATTCTGGCCCGGAATGTCGGCGGCGGTAAATACGCCCACCACCCCCGGAAGGGCCTTGGCCTTCTCGGTGTTGATGGCGTTGACAATGGCGCGGGGATGGGCCGAACGGACGGCGGAGGCGTAGATCATGCCGTCCATATAGACGTCGTCGGGGTACTGGCCGTAGCCCAGCACTTTTTCCCGCACGTCCAGGCGGTGGACGCTCTTGCCCAGCGACCAGTTCGGGTCGGGCTTGGGCACCACGCCCTGGCGCTTGAGTTCCGCGGCCAGCAGCATGGCCTTGATGATCTTCACATAGCCGGTGCAGCGGCAGATGTTGTTCTTGATGGCGGCGGCGCATTCGGCCTCGGTGGGGTTGTCGTTGACATCCAAAAGCGCCTTGGTGCACATGACCATGCCGGGGATGCAGAAGCCGCACTGCACCGCTCCGGCGGCGCCGAAGGCGTAGGTGTAGAGCTCTTTTTCAAAGTCGGTCAGACCCTCCACGGTGACAACGTGCTTTCCCTCGAGCTTGTCGGTTTTCTGCACGCAGGCGCGGACGGGCTTGCCGTCGAGGAGCACCGTGCAGGTGCCGCAGGCGCCCTCGCTGCAGCCGTCCTTGACGGAGGTCAGACGCATTTCATCGCGGAGAAAGCGGATGAGGGGCTGATTATGTTCTGCCGTGACCGGCGTTCCATTGACAAAAAAAGTAGCCATAGGGGGTTCCTCCTGCGGGACGGGGAGAATCCGTCCATCGTTCTTTGCTTTATTGTACCATCTTTCTGCTACCGAAGCAAGGCGCGGCGGCGGCCGATGTGGAGAAAAATTCAAAAAATTTTTAGCAATACTGACAAATTTTTAGCCGCATAAGAGGGCCCCGAGGAAATTCCCTGTTTTCCACAGTTCAAAAGGGCGAAATTTTACACCTTTCATGTAAAATAACCGGTTTACAGCGGAAGTAAAATGGATTATAATGTAATCAACTGAAAAAGTATGGCTTAAATACTTTTTTGTTGCCATGAAAATGGCGGAATTTGAAGGAGGAAAAACGATTATGTCCATCAAAGTTGGTATTAACGGTTTTGGCCGCATTGGCCGCATGGTCTTCCGCGCTACTGTGAACCATCCCGAGATTGAGGTTGTCGGCATCAACGACCTGTGCCCCGCCGATTACCTGGCCTACATGCTCAAGTATGACACCATGCACGGCATCTTCAACGGCACCGTGGAATCCACCGAGAACTCCATCATTGTCAACGGCAAGGAAATCCCGATCTGCGCCGAGCGCGATCCCGCCAACCTGCCCTGGGGCAAGCTGGGCGCCGAGTACGTCGTCGAGTCCACCGGCCTGTTCCTGACTCAGGAGAAGGCTTCCGCCCACCTGAAGGCCGGCGCCAAGAAGGTTGTCATGTCCGCTCCCTCCAAGGACGCCACCCCCATGTTCGTCTGCGGCGTCAACCTGGACAAGTACACCCCCGACATGGACTTCGTGTCCAACGCCTCCTGCACCACCAACTGCCTGGCTCCCATCGCCAAGGTTCTCAACGACAAGTTCGGTATCACCGACGGCCTGATGACCACCGTGCACTCCACCACCGCCACCCAGAAGACCGTGGACGGCCCCTCCCTCAAGGATTGGCGCGGCGGCCGCGCTGCTGCGGGCAACATCATCCCCTCCTCCACCGGCGCTGCCAAGGCTGTGGGCAAGGTTATCCCCGAGCTCAACGGCAAGCTGACCGGCATGTCCATGCGTGTTCCCACCCTGGATGTCTCCGTGGTTGACCTGACTGTGAACCTGGCCAAGCCTGCGACCTATGATGAGATCTGCGCTGCCATGAAGGAAGCCTCCGAGGGCGAACTGAAGGGCGTTCTGGGCTACACCGAGGATGCGGTGGTTTCCTCCGACTTCCTGGGCGATACCCGCACCTCCATTTTCGACGCCAAGGCCGGTATTGCTCTGACCGACACCTTTGTGAAGGTCGTCTCCTGGTACGACAACGAGGTCGGCTACTCCAACAAGGTTCTGGAGCTCATCAAGCACATGTACTCCGTCGATCACAAGTAA
>CALXCW010000141.1 GCA_944386905.1 uncultured Oscillospiraceae bacterium | reverse complement strand
GGCCATACAGGCCGCCCCCACACTGTAGACAGGAGGGATCTCCTTGAAAAAACGACGGCGGCTTTGGGTGCTGGCCGCGCTGGCGGCGCTGGCACTGGGGACGGTGTACCACGCCTCTCTGGAGCCGGAGACCTGGCATGTGGCCTCCGCCCGGCTGCCCGCGGCCTTTGCGGGCCTTCGCATTACCCTGCTCACCGACCTCCACGGCCATGTCCACCGCCGGCTTCTGACCGCGGTGGAGGAGGCCCGGCCCGATCTCATTGTGATCTCCGGCGATCTTCTCGACGAGCGCAGCGACCCGGCGGCGGTGATGCCCCTGCTCACGCGCCTGACGGAGATTGCCCCCACCTACTTTGTCACCGGCAACCACGAGTGGGTGCGCGAGGACACCGAGGACGTGCTCAAGACCATCGCGGCCCAGGGGGTGACGGTGCTGCGCAACGACTTTGTCACCTTTGAAAAGGAGGGCCAGACCCTGGTGCTGGCCGGGGCCGAGGATCCCAACGGCTACCGCGACCAGGAGACCCCCGCGGCGCTGGTGGAGCGGATCCGCGAGACAGTGGGGGGCGATCCCTACATCCTCATGGCCTACCACCGCAACAATTCCCTGGATCTGTGGTCGGCGCTGGGGGTGGATCTGGTGCTCTCCGGCCACGGCCACGGCGGCGTGGTGCGGCTGCCCTTTGTGGGGGGCCTGCTGGGGGTGGATCGGCAGCTGTTCCCCAAGGACTGCGAGGGGCTCTACACCGCCGGGCGGACGACGCTGGCGGTATCCCGGGGGCTGGGGGGCGTCCGGCTTTTGAACCCGGCCCACCTGCCCACCCTGGTGCTGGACAATCCGTAAAAGTTCTGTGAACAATGGCCCCGGGCTGTTGGTTTCCGAAAGTCGGGGCAGTATAATAGAGAAAAATAAGGGCATCACCGCACAATTGTGTCTGCGGCCTTCGCCCAATCTTTTGCCCCATCCGTGCAGTTATAAAAGGGGGAAATACATACAGTATTCCCGCCCTTTTATAACTTTCGTATGAGGCAAAATCTTTGGCCGAATGCTCTTGCCAAATTGTGCGGTGCTGCCTAAGAATTTCAGGTGATGACCATGTTTTCAAAAATTGGGAATTGGCTGCGCAATTTTATGCTGGGCCGCTACGGCTCGGATCAGCTGAATCTGGCCCTGTTGGGCCTGGGCATCGTGATGATCGTGCTGGGGGCGGTGCTGAGCCCGCTGTATACCTGGGCGGCCATGTTCAACCTGTTGTGCTACATTCCGCTGATCTGGTGCATATTCCGCATGTATTCCCGGAATATTGCCGCCCGGCGGCGGGAGAATCTGGCATTTCTGGGATTTTTCCAGCGCCTAAAGGATCGGGAGCACCGCTACTACCGCTGCCCCAAGTGCGGCCAGCAGGTGCGCGTTCCCCGGGGACGGGGAAAGATCAACATTCGCTGCCCCCGGTGCAGCGAACAATTTGTGCGCAATTCCTGAGAAAAGCCCCCGTCCGGGGGTGACAAACAGAGAAAAACCATGTATAATGGAGCCGAAAAAAAGAACGCAGCGCCGTTTTGAAAGGAAGTATGACCCATGCACCTCGACCACGACCATCCCCACGAGCATCCCCATGAGCATCCCCATCCCCACGAGCACGAGCACTGCCCGCCGGAGGCCTGCCACAGCTGCCCCGGCTGCGGCGAGCACAGCCCCCGGGAGGAGCTCATCGCGCTGATGCGCTATATGGTGAACCACAACACGGCCCACGCCAACGAGTTGGCCGAGCTGGCCAAGAAGCTGGAGGCCACCGGCGACAAGACGGCGGCGGAGCAGGTGCTGCTGGCGGTGAGCGATTTTGAAAAGGGCAACCTGCGCCTGAGCACCATTCTCGCCTCCCTGGCGTAAGCCTCAGAGGCGGCCCGCGTGCATGCGGCCTATCGGGCGCCGGGCGGATGTGGGCATCCGCCCCTACGAAAACGTCCAACCCGGTGCGTAGGGGTCGATGCCCACATCGACCCGTGGCCGCGCATGCGGCCTGGTACCGGCGGGCGGATGTGGGCATCCGCCCCTACGAAAACGTCCAACCCGGTGCGTAGGGGTCGATGCCCACATCGACCCGTGGCCGCGCATGCGGCCTGGTACCGGCGGGCGGCCATATAGACCGCCCCTACGCCCACGCTTGCAGTTTTTCCCGTAGGGGCGGGCCGCGTGCCCGCCCGGGAAAGCCGCCCCATACCCAAGGGAAACCGATGCGTTTATTTGACAGGAGGAATTTCCATGTGTCTTTCGACCGTTTATCGCGGGGCAAAAACCCCGGAAAACATTGTGATGCAAAATGTCCAGTCCATTGAGATCCAGCCCGGCCAGGTGCTGCTCACCGACCTGATGGAGCGGCAGATGGTGGTGGTGGGCACCCTTCTCTCCGTCGATCTGGTCGGCGGCAGCGCCGTGGTGCGCGAGGAGGGCTGATGGCTCTTTACGAGATGGTGCGCGAGATTCAGAATCTCTGCGCCAACAATCAGATGCGCGACGTCTTTTTCGACGAGGTGGAGACCGACGACCCGGTGGCCTATGTCCGCCAGCTCCTTGCGGGCAAGGCCGTGGAGCTCACCGCAGACACCCCCGGCCCCGGCCGGGTGACGGTCTATGCCAATCTGGCCGGCACCAGCGAAAAATTCCTCTTCACCGCGCTCTGACGCATTCCGGGCCCGTGCCCATTTTTTTCCTGTCCGGGCACTTTTTTTCCCGGTTCAAACCTTGTATTTCCGTGGAAAATATGTTAAAATTGCCATGGCAAACAGAGGGCGCAGTGCGCCCCTTTGCCGGTTAAAGGAGATTTGCCTATGTCTACGCACACCATCGCGGTAGCCGGCAAGGGCGGCGTGGGAAAAACCACCACCTGCGGCATGATGATCGACTACCTCATCAAGAAAAAGCTGGGCCCCATCCTGGTGGTGGACGCCGATGCCAACTCCAACCTCAACGAAGTCCTGGGCGTCGAAGTGGAGACCACCCTGGGCGACATCCGCGAGGAGATGGCCCAGGCCGAGCTCAAGGGCACCATACCCAAGTTCATGACCAAGGCCGAATATGCCGACATGAAGTTCTCCTCCGCCCTGGTGGAAGAGGACGACTTCGACATGCTGGTCATGGGCCGCACCCAGGGCAAGGGCTGCTACTGCTTCGTCAACGGCGTTCTCAAGACCCAGGTGGACAAGTACGCCAATAACTACCGCTATCTGGTCATCGACAACGAGGCGGGCCTGGAGTATTTGAGCCGGGGCACCTTGCCCCATGTGGACACCATGCTCCTCATCTCCGACTGCTCCCGCCGGGGCATCCAGGCCGCGGCCCGCATCGCCGAGCTGGTCAAGGATTTGGAGCTTCATCCCACCAATCTCTATCTCATTGTCAACCGTGCGCCGGAGGGGGAATTAAATTCCGGCGTGTTGGAAGAAATCAAAAAGCATGATCTGCCCCTTCTGGGGGTGCTGCCCCAGGACGAGCTTGTCTACCAGTATGACTGCGACGGCAAGCCCAGCTCCCAGGTGCCCGACAGCGCGCCGGTGAAACAGGCCCTGGCGGAGCTCATGCACAAGCTCAATCTGTAAGTTATTTTAACAAGGGGGATTACAAACATGTCTTTCGTACCCAAGAAGCAGGCGTTCAACTCCAAGATCAACGCCGTCACCCTCGGTACCGGTGACAAGGCCACGGTTCTGGGCGGTCAGAACGTCCTGCCGTTCTACAGCTTTGACGCACCCATCGAGAACAAGCCCAAGATCGGCGTGGAGATCACCGACGCCGGCATGGAGATGTGCACCACCGCCGGGCTGAAGGAATTCTACGACGGCTGCACGTCCGTTGCCGACATGGCCAAGCGGGTGGAGTCCATGCCCGGCGCCGCCTTTGTGTGCCTGCACTTTGAAGGCGCCGACCCCAACGGCGAGAACAAGAGCGTGGAGGAGTGCGTGGCCGTCTGTAAGGAAGTGGCCGCCGCCACCGACCTGCCCATCGTGGTCATGGGCTGCAAGAACGTGGACAAGGACGCCGAGCTCTTCAGCAAGGCCTCCGAGGCCCTGGCCGGGAAGAACATCCTCGTCCTCTCCGCCCGGGAAGAGAACTACAAGACCGTGGGCGCCTCCGCCGGTCTTGCCTACGGCCAGAAGGTGGGCGCCGAGTCCGCCGTGGACATCAACCTGGCCAAGCAGCTCAACACCGTCATGACCCAGCTGGGCGTGGCCGCCGGCTCCATCGTGATGAACGCCGGCTCCGCCGCCGCGGGCTACGGCTATGAGTATGTGGCCTCCACCCTGGATCGCATCAAGGCTGCGGCCCTGCAGCAGGGCGACGCCCAGCTGCAGATGCCCATTATCACCCCCGTCTCTCCCGACACCTGGGGCGTGAAGGAATCCATCATGCCCGAGGCCGAAATGCCCGAGTGGGGCAGCCAGGAAGAGCGCGGCATCGAGATGGAGATCACCACCGCCGCCGCCAGCCTGGCCTGCGGCTCCGACGCCGTCATCCTGCGGCACCCCGCCGCCGTGGCCGCCGTGTCCAAGATGATCGACGCGCTGATTTAAGTTAGGGAGGGAATACATACTATGGCAGTCAAAGGTCTTGACATTTTCAAACTTTCTCCGAAAACCAACTGTAAGGAGTGCGGCAGCCCCACCTGTATGGCCTTCTGCATGAAGGTCGCCCAGGGCGCCGTCTCCAT
>CALXCW010000140.1 GCA_944386905.1 uncultured Oscillospiraceae bacterium | reverse complement strand
GGCGCCGGGTTGGTCAACAGACACACGGCCAGCACGGCGCAGAGGACAACTGCTGCCAAGACACCCCAGAACGCCGGACGTTTCCATTTGGCCAGGTTCCGGATGCGTCCCTTGGGATCGCCCGCGCCGAAGGCCAGGGGCATGGCCAGCTTCCCGCCGGTGGCCAGGGCGAGAATGGACGCGGCGTAGTCCGCGCGGATGTCTCTTCCCAGCTTCTTGATCACAGCCTCGTCACAGGCCATCTCCATATCTCGCCCCGAGAGGACATAGGCTGCCCAGACCAGGGGGTTAAACCAGTGCAGGCACAGGGCGCCGTAGGCAATCAGCCGCGCCAGGTGATCCAAGCGGCGGATGTGGAGCCGTTCATGCAGGAGGATGTACTGCCGCTCAGATGCCTGCAGGTCTGTGGGCAGGTAGATTTTGGGGCGCAGGAGCCCCAGCACAAAGGGCGTGGAGATCCCCTCGGCCAGATAGACGCCCGGCTCCAACGGCATGGCGGTGGTGAGCTGTCTTAAAAGCCGGAGATAGGCTGCGATCCCCCAGGCGGCCATTCCCAGGACGCCCGCCAGCCAGACCCAAGCGGCGATGGTCTCAACATCCGGCGCGGTGGAGGAAGAGGCTGCCGGCTCGACCGGCGCGGCTTCGTATGGTTCCGATTTCACCGGCTGGGCAGAGGCAGGCGACGGGTATACTGTGGGCAGGTAGGAGATGGCGGTCATGGTTTGCCCTGCTTCCACCGCCGGAGCGTCCGCCAGGGAAAAGAGGGAAACCGCCGAGGGCAGCGATACCGGGCATAAAAGCCGGAAGAGCACCAGACCCCACAGAGCGTAGGATAGCGCCTTGGGCGCTTTTTTGAGGGGCAGGCGCAGGAGCAGCAGGAGGAGAATCACCACGCTGGCCGTGAGGCTCATGTTGAGAAGTTGGGGAAAAACTGCGGTGGGCGTCATGTCAATCCCTCCTCATGGTGTCGATGATGGCCTGCAATTGGGCAAGGTCTCCGTCAGAGAGCTTTTTCCTGGTGGAAAATGCGGCCAAAAACGCCGGGAGAGAGCCCTGAAACGTCTCATCTACAAATTGCTCGCTCATTTGTGCGTAGTATTCCTCGCGAGATAAAAGCGAGGTCACCGTACCGCCCTGATTTTGAAACAGACCTCGGTCACACAGCCGCTTAAGCACCGTGTAGGAGGTGGTGGCCTTCCACGAGAGGGCCTCCGCCGCCAGACGCACCAGCTCCCGGGAGGGAAGGGGCTCGTGTTCCCAGATCAAATCGGCAAACCGTGCTTCCAGCGCACCCATTTTTGCCATGCTGTTCGCCTCCTTTACTCTACATATTGTAGAGTAACTTCACTCTACAGCATGTAGAGTAAAAAGTCAAGACAAATGGCGGGGCATGGCCCCGCCGTGATCAGGATTGGAGTTTCTTGTTGATTTTCTTCATCTGTATGCGGATGGAGATGGAAGTTCCCACGAAAATCAGGACATAGAGGATGAGAAACAGCGGCAGGCATTCCAGGGCGCATTGGCCCCAGGTCTCCCCGTAGCCCAGAATCAGGCAGACCGTCACGGTGATGCCGTAGCACAGCAGGAAGTGGATCACCGTTGCGGCCAGGAGGCTCAGGCGTTCCAGGTCAAAAAGCACGCAGCTGACGCCGTAGATCACCGACGCGGCCAGCCACAGGGTGATCTCTGTGGCGATGCGGTGGTCTGCCGTATCGATCCACAATAGCAGGATTTGAATAGCCATACCAATGAGCAGGCCTCTTCTCGCATAGGGCCAAAACCGTTTGAAATTCATTTTGCCACCTCCAAAATATACTTGCGAAAATCCTTGACGTACTTGCGTGAAAGGGAAAGCCGGGTCTGATCCTTGAGGTGCACCACGTAGTTCCCTGAGAACTCCGCGGCCACTGAGGCCACGGCTGCGGTGTTCACCACCACGCCCTTGCTGATCTGCACGAAACCCTTTTGGTAGAGCCCTTCGGCCAGGATGTAGAGCTTTTGCCGGGTTTCCAGCCGCTTTTTGCCCAGATGGGCGTAGACCCGGTCGTCAGCAGCTTCAAAGTAGTCGATCTCCTCGGCCCGGTGGATGTACTCCCGCGTGCCGTCATAGAGAAACAGCTTGGCGATTCCGCCCACCCGATGGAGCGACGAAATAATCTGCTGCACCTGGGGATCGTCCAAGTTGCCGCGTATGATGACCTCCAGCTCTTGGTTGGCGTCCGGCTCCAGAATGATTTTCATGGTGTTCCCTCCTTCTGCCAATAGAATAGCACCGCCTGGGCGCGCTGTCGCGGCCTAGGCGGTAAGTGGTGGCTTTGAGGCTGTAAGGCGTTTAATTCAAACGGTGAAGGCAGGGCTTCCCCCGCAGCCGCCGGTCGCAGGCAAAGCCCACCACATCGGCCAGCAGCCATCCGATGGGCACCGACAGCCAGATCCCCGTAACACCGATGGCCGGGATCGCCGAGAGAGCATAGGCCAAAGCCACCCGCGTGCCCAGGGAGATCACCGTGAGTACCACCGACATCCCCGGCCGCCGGACGGCGCGGTAATAACCGTAGAGCAAAAACAGCAGGCCGATGAGGCAGTAGAAGCTGCCCTCGATGCGCAGGTAGGAAATGCCGATGTCGAGGATTTCCCGTTCACCCGGATCAATAAATAGCTCCAGCAGGGGTTCTGCCAGAATAAACACCGCTGCCGAGACCGCCAGGCAAAAGACCACCGCCGTGGTGACGGCGCTGCGGATTCCATCGCGGATGCGCGTTTCCTGCCCGGCGCCGTAGTTTTGTGCTACGAAGGTGGAGAAGGCGTTGCCGAAGTCCTGCACCGGCATATAGGCGAAGGAGTCGATTTTCACCGCCGCAGCAAATGCTGCCATCACCGCCGCGCCGAAGGCATTGACCCGCCCCTGTACCATCAGGATGCCGAAGTTCATCACCGACTGCTGCACCGACGTCAACGAGGACAGCTGCAGGATATGGCCCATGTCTGCCCGATCGAAGGCGATATCGGCACGGCGGATCCGAATTTCGGGGCAGCGGACAAAGGCGTAAATCCCCAGACCCACGCCGGAGACATACTGCGCGATCACCGTGGCGGCGGCGGCGCCTGCCACGCCCCAGTGAAACACCAGCACAAAGAGAAGATCCAGCACAATGTTGAGCACCGCCGCCACTGCCAGGAAGAGCAGCGGCGCCGTAGAATTACCCAGAGAACGCAGCAGGCAGGCGAAAAAGTTATAGAGGAACGTGGCGAGGATACCAAAGAAAATCACATAGAGGTATTCCTGCATGAGCGCACGGCACTCCGTGGGCACTTGGAGCAGGGAGATGATGCCGTCCAGCCCTAAAAAAACTGCCACGTTGAGCACGACACTCACCAGAGCGATGAGGACGAAGGAGAGCACGATGCTCCGCCGCAGCCGCGCATCTTCGCCACGGCCGCGGCAGATGGAAAAATGGACGCCGCTGCCCATGGAAAGGCCCAGGAGAATAGAGGTGAGGAAGGTCATCAAGGTGTAAGACGAGCCCACAGCCCCCAGGGCGTCGCTGCCCAGGTAGCGGCCGACGATGAGAGTATCCACCACATTGTACAGCTGCTGTAAGAGGTTACCCACCATAAACGGCCAGGCAAAGCGCAGCAGAGAGACGGTAATATTTCCGCGGGTCAGGTCTTGATTCATGGATGGATTTCCTCCGAAGGGGTTGCAGTAGTGGCCGCATTGCGGCGGGGCGGGTGTGCCTGCACCCAGGCCACGGCACACTCTGTGAAGGCGTCCACCGCCGGCAGGGCGGTTTGACTGGGACGGGCCAGGGCGATGGTGCGTTCTGCCCTGGGCAGCAGGGGCCGCAAAGTCACGCCCTGGCTGCGGCCCCGGAGCAAAAGCTCCGGCATAATGGTGATGCCCAATCCCTGTTCCACCATGGCGATGATGGCGTAGTCGTCACGGGTGGTGAATTTGATTTTTGGATGGACGCCGGCCTTATCCAGAGCTCGGTGGATGTCGTGGGCGGAGCTCTGCGGCAGACTGATAAAGGGCGCATCGGCCAGCTCCGCAATGGGAATGGCCTCCCAGGCGGCCAGGGGATGGTCGGGCGGCAGCACAGCCAGAAGTTCGTCCTGGCATAGGGTTACGGTTTCCATACCCTCGGGCGCGGGCAGGGTGACAAAGCCCAGATCCACACTGCCCTTGCGCAGCCACTGCTCCATGTCGTAGTAGTCGCCGCTGAGGAGCTCCAGCTTTACCCTGGGATGGGCAGCCTGAAAGTCCTGGATGATTCCCGGCAGCCAGTGGACGGCGACACTGGTGAAGGCCCCCAGGCGTACGGTACCGGCATCGGCGCTGCGAATGTCTGCGGCCAGTTCGGTGAGGCGCTTGTTCTCTGCCAGGATGGCCTGCATGTGGGGTAGTACCATGGCTCCGGCTTCGGTGAGAGCCACGCCGCTGCGGGAGCGGTGCAGCAGAGCAAAGCCAAGCTCTGCTTCCAGTGCTGCCAGGGCATGGCTCACCCGCGACTGGGTGGAGCCCAGGATTTCGGCGGCTCCGGTCAGACTGCCGCAGGAAACCGTTGTGACGAACACCTCATATTTCTTCAGGCTCATGGCCCAGCCTCCCATCCGCGGAGAATGTTTCGCTTCTTTTGTACATTCTAGCGCAAACCTTCCGCCGGGGCAACGGCTATTTCTCCCTTTCGCCGCCCAAGTTTCAGTTGCAAATG
>CALXCW010000139.1 GCA_944386905.1 uncultured Oscillospiraceae bacterium | reverse complement strand
CTGCCGGGCACCGGCGCGTGGACGGGCGCCCTGGTAGCTTCGGTGCTGCGGCTGCGGCTAAAGACCGCCTTCCCCGCAATTGCCCTGGGTGTCATCATCGCCGGGGTTCTTGTTCTAGTTCTTTCCTGTGGCGTGAGCTTTGTGCTCACCTGAGAAACAACTGTGCCGCCGAGCTTTGTCGTAAAAGCTCGGCGGCATTTTTTTCTGTATCAGGTCTCAAACCGTCGTAAAAAAGTGCGGATAAAATAGAGCGCTGCACCTGCTGCCGCGTCGTAATGCTTCGAGACTGTGATCGGAGGCACTTTCCCCTGAATGCCGGAGTTTTCCGCTACGCGTTCTGTGAGCAGGGCAACGTCATCTTGATTCATATACTTGGCCACCAGCCCTCCCAGCACCACTTCGGTGTTAAGTACCATGTGATAGTTATGGATGGCCTGGGCGAGATAACCCAGATATGTCTGCCAGCGTGCCGCGGCATCGGTATCACCACGGCGCAGCCGTTCAAAAAACGTGCCTATCTCCCCGTTGGGACTGTCCAAAAGTTGGTTGGAGGAGCAATAGGCATCTACACAGCCGCGCTTTCCGCAATAGCACTGCCGCCCGCCAGGCACCAATACCATGTGTTCAATCAGGCCACTGGCCAGACAGGGGCCGCTATGAAGTTCCCCACTGATGGCCACAGAACCGCCCACATAGGGATTGAGTACAAGATACAGCAGGTCCTGAGAAAGCGCCCCCTTCCAAATCGCATACTGCGCCGCCGCCTCGGTGTCATGCTGAAGGTGGCAGGGGAAGGCAAGGTACTTCTGTAGGTTCTCCACGGAAAAACCATCTGCATCCAGAATGCGGCCAAAGAAAACCGTCTGCGTTGCAGGGTCGGTCAAGCCTTGGATGGCAAAACCGATGCCCTCCAGCTCCTCCGGTCGGACATGGAGATCAATAATCAAGCCCTGGATGAGGTTGCACAGCTGCGCACAGTAATAGTCGCTGTTGGAAAAGGGGATCGGAAAATCCTGCTCCTTCAAGATCTCTCCATAGAGATCGATGGCGACCATATGCACGTACTCCTTGCGGATTTCCACACCCAGTGCCAGACGAAACTGGGGGCAGGGGGAGATTACCGCCGCCTTGCGCCCGCCGGAGGACTGGAAAAAGCCATCGTCCGCCACCAGTCCATCGCCCTTGAGCTCGTTGACGCACTGCGACACCGTGGGCACGCTGATGCGAAGGGCGCTGGCAATCTCCGTCTTGGACAGACGCTTGTGCTCATAGACCAGCCGGTATACCTGATTTCGATTGCGTTTCTTGACATCTGCTATATTCATATCCCAGCCTCACTCTTGACCATCCAACGCTGAGAACCGTTTTCTCCGGCGTATATCTGAAAAGGTCACATCTTTTCGCTTTCCATTATCGCATAGATTTCCAATAAATTCAACGGGAAAATTCATTAACAAGGACATAAAAATTAAATACGACTTACTAAATAATATTTCTTAAATAAGATGCTAAGCAACTTAATTATGCAGATAGCCCCAATATTTAACATATATTGCATAATTATTATCAATATATCTGTCCGAATTTGTCAAATTAGCAAAAACTATGTCCGAACTTTTGGGGATTCCATAGAAACTCAAATATCTTTTTAAAAATACTTTACAAACTATTTTGGCGGTTGTATGATTGAGCTACAAACTAAAAACCACGACGGGAGGGAAGAGATTTGCGCTATGATTGGAAGGTTCCAAGCGAAGAACCTGTGGTGACGCTGGGATCAGAAATCGTATATGCACAGCGCGTAGAATGGTGCGGCGCCACCTGGCGGCCGCTGTGTCTGAGTTTAATGCGAACCAGACAATTCTTCTACTATGATCGGGAGGAGACGCTGCCCGTGATCCTCTTTTTATGCGGCGGCGGCTTTTCCAACGTGGATCGCAACGTTTGGATGCCGGAGCTGGCCTGGTTTGCCAAGCGGGGCTTTGCCGTCGTCAGCGTGGACTACAGTGTCACATCCCGCACACGCTTTCCCATGCAGCTGGAGGATGTCAAGGCAGCCATCCGTTTCTTACGGGCTCACGCATCCGAATACCGCATTGATCCAGACCGGATCGTAGTCTGGGGAGAGTCTGCCGGCGGGTATCTCAGCGCACTGGTAGGGCTTACCGGGAATACGCGCCAGTATGACGTGGGGGAACACCTGGAGCAGTCCAGCGCCGTACGTGGCGCCGTGGTCTACTACGCGCCCTACAGCACTTCCCAGTTGGAGACCAGCGATCCTGACTGCGTTCTGCCCCGGGATATCGGTCGTTTCCCGTGTGTTGCTTCCTTTCTCCACCCGTCGGCGCCGCCATTTCTGATCTTTCAGGGCACCGCCGACACCCAGGTGCCCTTGGAGCAAGGTGAGGCGCTTTACAATGCCCTCACGGCGAACGGCACTCCTGCTGATCTGTATGTACTGGAGGGGGCGGAACATGCCGACGCACCCTTCGTTCAGCCGGCGGTCAAGGAGGTCATCCTTTCGTTTCTCAAGCGCGTGACTGAACCGTCCGCGTTTTAGAATTGCTGTCCCACGGAAACATTGAAAAGAACTCACGAGGAGGAAAAATCATGAAAAAGTTTCTCGCATGTCTGCTCGCCCTGACCCTGATTTTTGCACTTTGCGCCTGCGCCGGTCAAACGCAGAATGATTCCCAGAATCAAACCAACGAGGATCCCTCCGACGCCACCGATTCCAACGTTTCCAATTCGCCGGACGGGAAGGCCCACGCCGTGGGTATCACCGTGCAGGATCTGGCCAACGTCACTTGGGCCCAACAGATCGAGGCCATGACCGATGAATGTGCCACCATGGGCTGGACAGTCACGGCAGTGCAGAACGACGGCGACGCAGCCAAGACCATCACCCAGATTGAAAACTTCGTCAATGCCGGCTGTGATTTTATCTTTATTCAATCCTTTACCGGCCAGGCCATTGCCGACGCCATTGAAGCAGCACAGGCCGCCGGCGTATGTGTCATCGGCACCGGTACCACCCTGGAGCAGGCCGATATCAATTATGTCAATGATAACTATGAGGCCGGCTACCTGGGCGGCGTCGCCCTGGGTGAATGGGTCAATGAAACCTTTGGCGAGGACCACAACATCGCCATCGGCCAGTTCTGGCTGGATCTCGACATGCCCGGTGCCACCGACCGCAGCGACGGCCAGATTGACGGTTTGACGGAAACCCATCCGAACTTTGAACTGGTGGCCATGGACAGCACTCCGGCCGATGCCAGTACGGCCATGACAGCCACGGAGAATATGATGGCGGCCCACCCTGAGATCCAGGCCATCTGCAATTGGGGCGACTCCATGGCCTTGGGCACCCTGGAGGTCATCCGCTCCAAGGGCATTGACGAATCTCAATTTGCCATCATCAGCGTCGACGGCACCAAGGAGGCCTGCGAGGAAATCGCAGCCGGTTCCGCCCTCATCATGTCCTGCAGCCTCGGCGGGCCGGTGGAACAGGGCTTGGCCCAGGTTGATATCATGCGCGCATACCTGGAGGGTACCAATGAAGATCTCTACTATTCTCCCAACGAGGCCGTCACCAAGGCCAATGTGGAAGAATACATGGCTTCACTCAGCTGAGTCTGCAAATCCCTGGTGGTGCGTCATTCCAGGCGCACTACCATTTTGTTAGGGGGTATCAAATTGGCAAAGGAAGAAACCATCGCCCTGAAAATTTCCCATATCTCGAAGCAGTATCCCGGTGTCAAAGCACTGGACGATGTATCTCTGGAGATTCGCCGCGGGGAAGTACATGCGCTTATGGGCGAAAATGGCGCAGGAAAGTCCACGCTCATCAAGATTGTCGCCGGCGCTGTCTCACCGGACAGCGGTGAAATCTTTGTCGGCGATACACGCATCGAGGCCATGACCGCCAAACGCTCCAAAGAACTGGGCATCGCGGTCATTTACCAGGAGCTTCTGATGATTCCCGCCCTCACAGCAGCGGAGAACGTTTTCCTCGGCACCAAAGTCACGCAGGGGGGACTGGTCAATCACCGGGAGATGGAACAGCGGGCTGCAGCCATTTTTGAAGAACTGGGGGTGCACATTGAGCCCGGCGCCCGAGTTTCAAGCCTGTCCACTGCTTACCAGCAGATGATTGAAATTGCCCGCGCCCTGGTAAAAAACGCCAAAATTCTCATCATGGACGAGCCATCAGCCATGCTTACTGAGGATGAGGTAGAAACCATGTTCCAGGTTATAGCCCGGCTCAAGGCAGCAGGCGTCACCGTCATCTACATCTCCCATCGCTTGGAGGAAGTTTTCCACATCTCCGACCGAATTTCCATTCTCCGCGACGGGCGCTATATCACCACCCTAGAAACCGACAAAACCAACAAGGCCGAATTGATTCACTATATGGTAGGCCGGGAGCTCCATCAGACCTTTCCGCCGCGTCCGCCCCTGCCTGAGCGCCTGCCTGTGCGGCTAGAAGTATGCCGCTTCACCGGAAACGGCGTAAACATCGACAACTCCTGCGGCCACCCGGTGGACATCTCCTACGCCACCTTTGAATAACCCGTGGAGATATGGAACAGAGAGGGATTTATCATGGAACATCTTTGCCCACACTGCGGCGCCCCCCTGCCGGAGGACGCCTCCTTCTGCCCGCACTGCGCCCAGAGCATCCGGACCCGGAAGCTGGCTCAGGTTCCCGCCCATCTGTGGCGG
>CALXCW010000138.1 GCA_944386905.1 uncultured Oscillospiraceae bacterium | reverse complement strand
TTGAGGCTGCGCGCCGCGATATCCATGAGCCGGTCGAGACGGTGGTAGAAGTCCTTCACATCGCTGGCAAGATAGGCGATCTTGGGCAGGTTGATGGTGACGACGCCGATGCTGCCGGTGGATTCACCGCTGCCGAAGAAGCCGCCGCTCTTTTTCCGAAGCTCCCGCAGATCCAGGCGCAGGCGGCAGCACATGCTGCGCACGTCGCTCGGCTCCATATCGGAGTTGATGTAGTTGGAGAAGTAGGGCGTGCCGTATTTGGCGGTCATCTCAAAGAGCAGGCGGTTGTTCTCCGTCTCGCTCCAGTCGAAGTCCCGGGTGATGGAATAGGTGGGGATGGGGTACTGGAAGCCGCGGCCGTTGGCGTCGCCCTCGATCATCACTTCGATAAAGGCGCGGTTGACCATGTCCATCTCTTTCTTGCAATCGCCGTAGGTAAAATCCATCTCCTTGCCGCCGACGATGCACTTCTGGTGGGCCAGGTCGGCGGGCACCGTCCAGTCCAGGGTGATGTTGGAGAAGGGCGCCTGGGTGCCCCAGCGGCTGGGGGTGTTGACGCCGTAGATAAAGCTCTCGATGCAGTGCTTGACCTCATTGTAGTCCAGGTTGTCGGCCTTGACGAAGGGGGCCAGGTAGGTATCAAAGCTGGAGAAGGCCTGGGCGCCGGCCCACTCATTTTGCATGATGCCCAGGAAGTTGACCATCTGGTTGCACAGCGTGGCCAGATGCTTGGCCGGGGCCGAGGTGATCTTGCCGGGGACGCCGCCCAGGCCCTCCTGGATGAGCTGCTTGAGGCTCCACCCGGCGCAGTAGCCAGTGAGCATGGACAGGTCATGGAGGTGCAGGTCTGCGTTGCGGTGGGCCGCGGCGATCTCGTCGTCATAGATCTCGCTGAGCCAGTAGTTGGCGGTGATGGCGCCGGAATTGGAGAGAATCAGGCCGCCCACAGAGTAGGTGACGGTGGAGTTTTCCTTCACCCGCCAGTCGGCCACGTTAAGGTAGCCGTCCACCAAGCCCTTGTAGTCGAGAATGGTGGAGCTCATGTTCCGGAGCTTTTCGCGATTGCGCCGGTAGAGGATGTAGGCCTTGGCCACCTCGGCGTAGCCGGCCCGCTGCAAGACGGCCTCCACGCTGTCCTGGATGGACTCCACGCCGATGAGGTCGTGATCGACCTTGGGGGCGAAGTCAGCGGTGACCTGGAGGGCCAGAAGATCAATGACATCGGGGCTGTAGGGGATGCCGGTGGCATCGAAGGCCTTGGTGATGGCGTTGGAGATGCGGGTGATGTTAAAGTCCACCGCGCGTCCGTCGCGTTTAACAACGTTGTACATGTTTTCTCTCCTTTGTCTCTATATGCCGCGCAGTTTGGCGGCGGGGATGAAGGGGCGAACCGCGGCTAAAAGCGCCTGCAGCTCGTCCTGGGTCAACGGTGTCACACCGGCGCCCACCAAGTCGCCGGAGTCCACAAAGGGCTGTAGGAAATAGCGCTCCGTGCCCTGGAGCCACCGGCCCAGCTGGGCCATTGTTTCGGGGGTGTGAAAGGGGTGGGCCACAGTGGTGCGAAACTCAAAGGGCACCGGGCCGGCGCGCAGGCGGGCAACGCTCTCCTCCACCTGTGGGAGCATCTCCACGCCGCCGCAGGTCTGCGCGTAGCGGGAGGGGGCGTTTTTGATGTCCATGGCCACATAGTCCACCAACCCCCGATCGATGAGCTGTCCCAGCATGGCGGGGTTGGAGCCGTTGGTGTCCAGCTTCACCCGGTAGCCCAAGGCGTGGAGCTCTTCCGCCAGGGCCGGGAGGCCGTCCCAGAGCGTGGGCTCACCGCCGGTGAGGCACACGCCGTCCAGCTTGCCCTGCCGGCTGCGGAGAAAGTCCAGCAGCGCCTGGCGGCTGATGGGCTGGAGCTCGCCGCTTCGAGGCAGCACCAGCGGGCGATTGTGGCAGAAGGGGCAGCGGAAATTGCAGCCGGAAAAGAATACCGTGCAGGCCACCAGGCCAGGATAGTCTAAAAGCGTGAGCTTTGTCAAGCCGCCGATGACCATGGGCATCCTCCTTCCGGCGGGTCAGTCCTCACATAGTATACCTGTCCTGCCACGGAAAGTCAAGGGCTGCCATACAAGATCTTGTGGTAGTACCATAAATGGAACACATAATATTGTAAAACTGCAAAAAGTCAGAAAAACCGCCGAGGGGGCCGGGATTTTTCGGGGGCAGGGGAGAGAAAAGTGCGCTCCGACGGTTGAAGCCGGGGCGAAAGCGTGATATGATGGAAGCAAACTACCATGGAGGCGAACAAGATGCACTATGATTTTGACCGGGTGGTCAGCCGGGCGGGTAATCTCGCGGCCAAGTACGACGAGCGCGTGAAGAATTTCGGCACCGACCAGGTGATCCCCCTTTGGATTGCAGATATGGATTTTCCCACGGCCCAGCCCATCATCGACGCGGTGAAGCGCCGGGCGGAGGAGGGGATCTGGGGCTATACCTCCCGCCCCCAGAGCTATTTTGAGGCCGTCTGCGGCTGGCAGGCCCGGCGGCACAATTGGTCGCCCGATCCGGCCCTTTGCTCCCATGCCCTGGGCGTGGTGCCGGCGCTGGCGGCGTTGGTGCGCCTGTTTGCCGCGCCGTCGGACAAAATCCTCATTCAGCCCCCGGTCTATCCGGAGTTTGCCGAGATCATCGAGTACCAGAGCCGACAGGTGCTGATGAATCACCTCATCGAGCGCGGCCCGGGAAAGTGGGAGATCGACTGGGAGGACTTTGAGCAGAAACTGCAAGAGGCCAAGCTTTTCATCCTCTGCAGCCCCCACAACCCCCTGGGCATCGTCTGGAGCCGGGAGGATCTGACGCGGATGATGGAGCTGTGTTTAAAGCACCATGTGCCTGTGATTTCTGATGAGATCCACGCCGATCTGGTGTTCCGCGGCACCCACATTCCCACGGCGTCCCTCTCGCCGGAGATTGCCGCCAACACTATCACCTGCATCTCCGGCACCAAGACCTTCAACCTGGCGGGCCTCCACGCCTCCACCACGGTCTTTCCCAACCGGGAGCTCAAGACCTGCTTCGACGACTTCTGGGCCTCCTTCGACATCCACCGCAACAACGCCTTCAGCGTCGTGGCCATGGAGGCGGCCTTCCGCGAGGGCGACGAGTGGCTTGACCAGCTGCTGGCCTATCTGGACGGCAACCTCCACTTTGTCAAGTCCTATCTCGACGCCCACATTCCCGAGATCAAGACCTTCCTGCCCGACGCCACCTATCTCATGTGGCTGGACTGCCGGGCCATGGAGATGTCCCAGGAGGCGCTGGTGGACTTTATGATTCACCGTGCCGGTCTGGGCCTCTCCAACGGCAAGGGCTTTGATCCCAGCCTCACGGGCTTCCTGCGCTTGAATGTGGCCTGCCCGCGTTCGGTGCTGGAGCAGGCTATGGAGCAGCTCAACACGGCCATGGCGGCCTGGCGGAGGTCAAAATGATGAAGTGGCTCATCGCGTCCGATCTCCACGGTTCGGCTTATTACACGCGTGCGCTGCTGGCGGCCCTGGAGCGGGAGAATCCCCAGCGGATGCTGCTGCTGGGTGATCTGCTCTATCACGGCCCCAGGAACGACCTGCCTCGGGACTATGCGCCCAAGGAGGTCATCGCCATGCTCAACCCGCTGGCCGGGAAACTCCTTTGCGTCCGGGGCAACTGTGAGGCCGAGGTGGATCAAATGGTGCTGGACTTCCCGGTGATGGCGAGCTACTGCGTCCTCCCGGCAGGCGAGCATCTCCTCTATGCCACCCACGGCCACGTCTTTACCGAGAAAAACCCTCCTAAGCTCTGCCGGGGCGACATTCTGCTCACCGGCCACACCCACGTGCCCAAGTGCGTCCACTATGAGACGTATCATTATCTCAATCCCGGCTCTGTCTCCATCCCCAAGGAGGGGAGCTGGCACGGCTATATGACCTGGGAGGGGAGCACCTTCCGCTGGAAGGAGCTCTCCGGCGATGAGCGGCTGGTCTGGGACATGGAGGAGGCAGGCGCATGATTGTCTATTTTTCTGCCACGGGCAACAGCCGCTATTGCGCGGCATTCCTCGCCGATCATCTGGAGGACGACCTCTGCGACGCCACACCCCTTCTGCGGGCGAGAACGGCGGCGGATCTCACCTCTGCGCGCCCCTGGATCTTCGTCTGCCCCACCTATGCCTGGCAGATTCCCAGAATTTTTTCCGATTTTATTCGGCGCGGCCGGTTCTCCGGGAGTCAGGACGCGTATTTTGTGATGACCTGCGGCGCTGAGACCGGCGACGCCCAACGGGGGCTTTTGGCGCTGTGCCAGGAGAAGTGCTTTCGCTACCGGGGGCTCTTGCCCATTGTCATGCCGGACAACTACCTGGTGCTGTTCCCCACGCCGGAGGAGAGCGCCGCCCGGGAGATCCGCCACGCCGCCCGTCCGGCGCTGGAGGAGGCTGCCCGGCGGATCAAAGCCGGGGAACAGATTGAGCCTTTGCCGGTGAAGCTCCTGGATAAGCTCAAATCCGGTGCGGTCAACAGGGGCATGTACCGCTATTTCATCAAAACCAAGCCCTTCCGGGCCACAGACGCCTGTATCTCCTGCGGCAAGTGCCGGGAGGTCTGCCCCCTCAACAACATCTCCCTGGTCAACGGGCGGCCGCAGTGGGGGCGCACCTGCACCCACTGCATGGCCTGCATATGCCTGTGCCCGCAGGAAGCTATCGAGTACGGCAGGGC
>CALXCW010000137.1 GCA_944386905.1 uncultured Oscillospiraceae bacterium | reverse complement strand
TCGCCGTCGGACGCGGACAGCGCCTTCTTGCAGTCCATCATACCGACGTTGGTCATTTCACGCAGTTTCTTCACATCTGCAGCAGTAAAAGCCATTGTAGGTTCCTCCTAATATCTTTGGTGGCGGGAAATTATTCCGCAGCGGTCTCTTCAGCGGCCTGCTCGGCGGGCGCATTCTCCTCGCCCTGCTTGCCCTCGGTCACGGCGTTGGCCATAGTGGCGGCAATGAGGCGGATGGCGCGGATGGCGTCATCGTTGCCGGGGATCACATAGTCCACTTCGTCGGGATCGCAGTTGGTATCGACGATGGCCACCACAGGGATGTGCAGCTTGCGGGCCTCAGCAATAGCGTTGCGCTCCTTGCGGGGGTCAACGATAAAGAGGGCGCCGGGGAGCTTCTTCATTTCCTTCACGCCGCCGAGATACTTCTCGAGCTTGGCGATCTCGCCCTGGTGCTTGATAACTTCCTTCTTGGGCAGCATGGCGAAGGTGCCGTCCTCTTCCATCTTCTTCAGCTGAGCCAGGCGCTCGATCCGCGTGCGCATGGTCTTAAAGTTGGTGAGCATACCGCCCAGCCAACGGGCGTTAACATAGAACTGACCGACGCGCTCGGCCTCTTCCTTGATGGCATCCTGGGCCTGCTTCTTGGTGCCCACAAAGAGGATGCTCTGGCCATTGGCGGCCAGCTCACGGACAAAGGCATAGGCCTCTTCCAGCTTCTTCACCGTCTTCTGCAGATCGATGATGTAGATGCCGTTGCGCTCGGTGTAGATGTAGGTTGCCATTTTGGGGTTCCAGCGGCGGGTCTGGTGGCCGAAGTGGACGCCAGCTTCCAGCAGCTGCTTCATGGATACGACTGCCATAGTTGATTTCTCCTTTTGTTGTTGCCTCCACCCCAATCATCTCGATCCCCCACCGCCGCAGCGGCACAGGGGGGACAGATCCTCGGGTGTGTGGTCTAAATTTGCGTCTAGCGCATCGGCATATATTATAGACGATGTTCCCCTGAAACGCAAGAGGATTTCCAATATTTTTTGAAAATTTCCCAGGAAATTTTCTCGATTGTTTCTCGGTGCTGCCAGGTGCGGCGGACTTCGCCGCACCTCTTTTATAGGAGCTTTCTCTTTTCTCGGGGCCGGCAGATCTCGTCCGGCTTGACATCCACCAAGATAAGATCGCCGCCGATCCGCCGGATGCATGCCCAGGGGATCACATAGACCTCATGGCTGGCCATAAGGCCGCACAGGCGTCCGGGCTTCGGCACCAGCAGCGCCACAATGCGCCCGCAGTCCAAGTCCAACTCCAGATCTGATACATAGCCCAAGCGGTTCCCGTCGGTGACGTTGATAACCTCTTTGCAGCTGAGCGTGGAAAAGCGCTCGTACATAACCATCCCTCCCCCACCAGCCTATGCCTGGGGGCGACGGTTAAGAACTGATGGCCTTGCGAATGGAGCCCAAGGCATTCTTTTCCAAGCGGGAGACCTGGGCTTGGGAGATGCCGATTTCCCGGGCCACCTCCATCTGTGTCTTTCCCTCGCGAAAGCGCAGCGTCAGTATTTCCTTTTCGCGGCTGCCCAGCTGCCCCATGGCGTCGCGCAGGGCAATTCGCTCAAGCCAATGCTCGTCGGTGTTGCGGGTATCGCGCACCTGATCCATCACCATCAGCGGATCGCCGCCGTCGGCATAGACCGGCTCATAGAGAGACACCGGCGCAGTGATGGCGTCCATGGCGCTGACCACGTCGCTGTGACTGAGATTGAGCCTCTGCCCCACCTCGTCCAGACTTGGTTCCCGGCCCAGTTCCAGCTGCATCTGCTCCTTGCACTGCAAGACCCGATAAGCCGTATCTCGTACCGACCGGCTGACGCGGATGGCGCTGTTGTCCCGAAGATACCGCCGGATTTCCCCGGCAATCATGGGGACTCCGTAGGTGGAAAAACGCACCGGCTGGCTCAGGTCGAAGCCATCGATGGCCTTGATGAGGCCCACACATCCCACCTGGAAGAGGTCATCCGGATTTTCACCGCGACCGGAGAATTTCTGAATCACAGACAAGACCAGCCGCAGATTGCCGCTGATGAGTTTTTCCCGGGCGGCGTGGTCACCAGCCTTGCTGCGGCGAAGCAGCTCGATGGTTTCCTTGTTGCTGAGCACCTGGAGCCGGGCGGTGTTGACGCCACTGATCTCCACTTTTCCCTGCATGTCACCACTCCTTGCCGGCGCCATGACGGCGCCTGTAGCCAAAGTATTTCCCCAAGAAGTGGATTTTATCCCGGCCGGAGAAGCTAACTGAGCATTGAACCGAGGGGGGGATCTGTGCTATAATGGTAAAGAAAATTGCGGCAGCCCGCCGCGCCACACCTCTGATATAAGAAAGGTTCGAGAATTATGAGAACTGCCGGAGTTTTAATGCCCATCACCTCTCTGCCCTCTCCCTGGGGCGTCGGCACCATGGGACAGGCCGCCAGACATTTTGTAGACTTTCTCCACCAGGCAGGGCAATCCTGCTGGCAGGTGTTGCCCATCTGCCCCACGTCTTACGGCGATTCCCCGTATCAGTCCTTTTCCTCCTATGCCGGTAATCCCTATCTCATCGACCTGGACGATCTAACCAAGGACGGACTGCTGCTGCCCTGGGAGTACCAGACGCTCTCCTGGGGCGACGATCCCGCCTCGGTGGATTACGGCCTTCTCTACCAAAATCGTTTTACCGTTCTGCGCCGGGCGGTGGAACGGCTGTGGCACGCCAAGCCCCAGGAGATCAGCCGCTTTCTCCATGAAGAGCGCGACTGGATCTATGACTATGCCTTCTTCATGGCTCTCAAGGATCACTATAACGGCGCATCCTGGGCACAATGGCCTGAGGCCCTTCGCCGCCGGGAACGCTCGGCCATGAAGGAGCTCCAGGCGGAGCTGGCCGGAGACATCTCCTTCTACCAGGGCGTGCAGTTCCTCTTCTTCCGTCAATGGACAGCCCTCAAGGACTATGCCAAGGCCCGGCATGTCTCCATCATCGGCGATCTTCCCATCTACGTCTCCGAGGACAGCGCCGACGTCTGGGCTGATCCTGGCCAGTTCCAGCTGGACGAGACGCTGCGGCCCATCGAGGTAGCCGGCTGCCCGCCGGACGGCTTCTCTGCCGACGGCCAGCTCTGGGGCAATCCCCTCTTTGACTGGGAGAAGATGGCGCAGGACGGCTACCGCTGGTGGATGAAGCGTATTGCCCATCAGCTGCGGTTTTATGACATTCTTCGTATTGATCACTTCCGTGGCTTCGAAGCCTACTACGCCATTCCCTTCGGCTCCAAGACGGCCCAGGGCGGCCGGTGGCGGCCCGGCCCCGGCTATGCCTTCTTCCAGCAGCTGGAGAAAACATTGGGCAAGCAGAATATCATTGCCGAGGATCTGGGCTTCCTCACCCCCGAGGTACACAAGCTCCTGGCTCAGACGGGCTATCCCGGCATGAAGGTGCTGGAATTTGCCTTCGACAGCCGCGACGGCGGCGGGCGGGAATATCAGCCTCACAACTACCCCCGCAACTGCGTGGCCTATGTGGGTACCCACGACAACGACACCGTCCAGGGCTGGTGCAAGACAGCCGCCCCCGATGACGTGGCGCTTGCCCTGGAATACATCCATGCCGATCCCTGGGAGGGCGTGCACTGGAGCATGATGCGGGCCATCTGGGCCAGTGTGGCCGACATGGCCATCGTGCAGATGCAGGATCTGTTGGGTCTGGGCAGCGAATCCCGGCTCAACACCCCCTCTACCCTGGGTAAAAACTGGTGTTGGCGCGCATTGCCGGGCTTTGACAGCACCATCCTGGCACAGCGCGTTCACCGTCAAATGGAACTCTATCAGCGGTTGCCTGAGGACACGCTTTCCTGACGGCTCCATGCATCATCCGGGGGGCGCTGTAAAAGCAGCGCCCCCCACAAATATTCCAAGGGCCCCTGCTCTCACAATGTGAGAGCAGGGGCCCTTGGAATACCTCGATGCCCCCCGCGAAGCGGGGGGCATTATGATAAGAGAAGCGATCAGCCGATGACATCCTCGGCAAACCGGGCAACCATCACAGCCACCTCAGCGCGGGAGGCCGTGCCGTCGGGCGCCAGGAAGCGGCCGGTGCGGCCGGTGATGATCTCCTCGCCGATGGCCCAGCGGAGCGCCGGGATGGCGTAGGTGGAGACATCGCCGTGGTCACGGTACTGGCTCAGATCGATGGTGCGGCCGGCAGTCATGTCGCAGCTGCAGTAGTCGGCGTAGCGGTAGAGCATGGCCGCCATCTGCTCGCGGGTGACAGAATCGTTGGGGCCGAAGGTGTCGTCGCCGTAGCCCTTGATGATGCCGTAGCGGCTGGCCCAGGTGACGGCGTCGTCATACCAGCTGCCGGACTTCACATCGGTGAAGCCGGAGCCGCCGCTGACCCGGGGGCTGCCCTCCAGGCGGTAGAGCACCGTGGCTACCATGGCGCGGGTGGTATTGGCATTGGGCCGGAAGTACCAGCTGCTGGTGCCGTTCATCAGACCGTTTTCATAGACGTAGCGAATGCCGCCGGAATACCAATCCCAGTCGGACACGTCCACGAAGGGCAGATCCGTCTCGGCAAAGACGGCCTTCACGGTGACGTTGCGATAGGGCATCTCAAAGGTATAGACATCTTGGTAGCGGTTGTAGGTGAGCTTGACGTCATTGCCGCGGCTGTCGGTGACGGTGAGGCTCCGGAGCTCGCCGCCCCAGTCGGGCGTCACCGTGACGGTGACGGTCTTGCCGGGGGCTGCATAGCTGCGATCCACCTTCACCGT
>CALXCW010000136.1 GCA_944386905.1 uncultured Oscillospiraceae bacterium | reverse complement strand
AAGCCGCAGGATCTTCCCTGCGGCTTTTTCTTACAGCATGGACAAAATCTGCGCCTTGGGTCTTGCGCCGGCGGACTGGTGGATCACCTTACCGCCCTTCATCACCACCAGCGTGGGGATGCTGGTCACCCGGAAGGCAGCAGCCAGCTCCTGCTGTTCGTCCACGTTCACTTTGCCTACCTTGATGTCGGGGCGCTCGGCGGCGATTTCCTCAAGGATGGGGCCCACCATGCGGCAGGGGCCGCACCAGCTGGCCCAGAAATCCAACAAAACCGGCTTATCGCTCTGGATGACCTCTTGGTTGAAATTGTCTTTATGAATGGTAAGTGCAGCCATGCTCATAACCTCCTGGTAAATTTCGTTTCGTTTTATGGCCTTATCTTACCAGGTAGGATGGCAGTTTTCCGTGACGTTATCACAAAGACGGCACTATTTCATAGATTGGCTGTAAAGGACATTTTTGGAAAAGCCGGTTTCTTCGGCCACGGCGCGGGCGGCGTCCTTACGACTCTTTCCCTTTTCAATGGCTTCTTCCACCATGGCCAGGGCCTCTTCCAGCGTCACGCTCTCCGGCGGCGGGGGCGCCGCGCCCTCCACCACCAGCACATATTCCCCGCGGGGCGGCACCTGGGCGCAGCGGGCGATGGCCTCACCCAGAGTGGTGCGGAAGATCTCCTCATGGAGCTTGGTAAGCTCCCGGCACAGACTGATGCGCCGTTCCCGGCCAAAGACCTGGGCCAGATCTTCCAGCGTGGCGGGGAGCTTGTGGGGCGCCTCGTAAAAGACCATGGTGCGCTGCTCCTGGGCAAGAGACTTGAGGTGGGCCTCCCGGCTTTTGCGGTTGGTGGAGAGAAACCCCTCGAAGGTGAAACGCCCTGTGGGAAGGCCTGAGACGCTCAGCGCCGTAATCACGGCGCAAGGGCCGGGAATGGCGCACACCGGCACCCCGGCCTCGGCACACATAGCCACCAAACCCTCGCCGGGGTCGGATATGGCCGGAGAGCCGGCGTCGGAGACCAGGGCACAGGTCTCGCCAGCCAGGAGCCGATTTAGGATTTTCTGGCCGCTCTCCACCTGGTTGTGCTCATAATAGCTCACCAGGGGCTTTTTAATGGAGAGGTGGTTCAACAGCTTCAAGCTTACCCGGGTGTCCTCGGCGGCGATGAAGTCCGCCGCGGCCAGGGTGTCGCGGCAACGCTGGGAGATATCTCCCAGATTGCCGATGGGGGTGGGAACGAGATAGAGCGTTCCGGCCATATCAATCACAGTCCTTTCCGTCCCGGTGGTAGAGGGCGCGGCTTGCGGCGGTTTCCCGCCCGGCCGCGTCGCGCAGGGTAAGATCCGGTTCCCACATGAGCCCCGGCCGCGCACCTTTTTTGGCCTCCAGCAGCAGGAGACTGGGCGGCTTGGAAGCCTGATGCCGGACAAGCCGCAGCCGCTTAGGCTCCAGCCGGGCTTCCCGCAGCGTGCACATCACATCGCCCAGCCGTTCCGGCCGATGCACCAGGGCAAATTTTCCGCCCCAGCGAAGGAGCCATGCTGCGGCCCGGCACAGCTGCTGAAGGGAGAGAGTGGCTTCACTGCGCGCATTTGCCCGGGCGCCGGGCACCCCGGCGCCCACGGGGAAATAGGGCGGGTTTGCCACACAGCCGTCGAAGCTGCCGGGGGGCAGAAATGAATCCACGGTTCGGAGATCTCCGTGAATTACCTGAAAGTCTACCTGGTTTACCCGGGCGTTTTCCGCTGCTGCTTCGACAGCCAGAGGATCGAGCTCAATCCCGGTGAGGTGGAGGCTGGGATCAGAGGCCAGGAGCATCAGGGCGATGGCGCCGCTGCCGCAGCCGAGATCTGCCACACGGCTTCCCGTGGAGAAGCGGGAAAAGCCTGCCAGCGCCATGGAATCCGTCCCAAGAGGAAAGAGGGAATCCGGCTGGGTAAACACCATGCCGCTCCAGAGCTGTTCCTGGGTCATGGCGGCCTCCTTTCTAAATAAAAAAGGGGCTGGCTCACAATGAGACAGCCCCTTTTTGCTGTGTACGGGATTAGCCCTGGGAAATCGCGCCGTTGGGGCATTCGCCTTCGCAGGTACCGCACTCCACGCAAGCGTCGGCGTCGATGACGTACTTGCCGTCACCCTCGCTGATGCAGCCCAGAGGACACACTTCGGCGCAAGCACCGCAGCTGACACACTCGTCAGAAATCACATAAGCCATGAAGTAACACCTCCATAATAGATTGCCCCTTTATTCTATCATGTTTTGGCGAAAATGCAAATGAAAATATCATCGCAAGGGCCTGGGATTTTCCAGATGCATGGGCGTTGGTATAATTCTCCTCCACTGGGGGAAACTTCCCTAGGATACATGGAAAGGAGGCGGGGAGATGGAGCTGAGCCGGGAATTGGAGCAGCTGGTGGCAAAGGCGCGTACCGAGGCCATCGCCCTGGGCCACAGCCGGGTGGGCAGCGAACATTTGCTCCTGGCGATCCTTGGTCAGTGGAGCGGCGACGCGGCCCAGCTGCTGCGCCAGATCGGATGGAGCCAGGAGGCACTGCGGCGGCTGCTGCGTTACCGCGGCAGCGGCACACCGAATCTGCCGCTGCCGCAGGGCTTTTCCCCATCGGCGCTGGCGGCCCTCAGCGGTGCGGTGGCCGAGGCGCAGCGAATGGGCGCGGCGACGGTGGACAGTCGCCATCTGCTGGCGGCGCTGCTGCGGCTGGAGGCTTCCACGGCGGCGCGGCTTCTGGCAGAGAACGGCACCGACCTCGACCTGGTTTTTACGGAATTATATGAGCTTTCCCTGGCCGGATCAGACCGACGGACACGGGAAGAAAGGGGCAATACCATGCGGTTGTTGGAGCAGTTTTGTGAAGATCTGGTGGAGCGGGCGCCGGCCATGGAGCCGGTGATCGGCCGGGAGCGGGAGGTGGAGACTGTGATCTCCATTCTCTGCCGCAAAAATAAGAACAATCCCGCGCTGATCGGCGAGCCCGGCGTGGGCAAAACCGCCATCGCCGAGGGCCTTGCCCAGCGGATGGCCCAGGGCAGAGTGCCGGAAACGCTCAGATCCAAGCGGCTTTTGGCGCTGAATATGGCCTGCGTTCTGGCGGGCACCAAATACCGCGGCGAATTTGAAGAGCGAGTGCGGGATATTCTTGCAGAGATTCGCCGGGCAGGGAACGTCATTTTGTTCGTCGACGAGATGCACACGCTGGTGGGCGCCGGGGCGGCGGAGGGGGCGATCGACGCAGCCAACCTCTTGAAGCCTGCCCTGGGCCGGGGTGAGGTGCAGATTCTCGGCGCCACCACCTTGGAGGAGTATCGCCGCCACATTGAGAAGGATGCGGCGCTGGAGCGGCGTTTCCGCCCGGTCATGGTACGCGAACCGGATCGAGACACGGCACTCAGGATGCTCGAGGCGCTGCGGCCGGGTTTGGAGCAGCACCATCACATCCGCATCAGCCCTGCAGCGCTGGCCGCGGCGGTGGATTTGAGCTGCCGGTATCTGCCGGATCACTTTTTGCCGGATAAGGCGGTGGATCTCTTGGACGAGGCGGCGGCCCGGGCGGGCAACCAACGCCAGGGAGAGCTGGGCGGCGAGGAAGCCAGACGACAGCTGAACCGGGAGATTTCGCTGGCAGTGGAGGAAAATCACTTCGACCAGGCGGCCAACTTGCGGGGGAAACTCCAGCAGCTATTACGCCAGCAGCGGGGGCTCTTTGGCGGTCAGAGCGTGGAGGCAGAGGATGTGGCCCGGACGGTTGCCCTTCGTACCGGCATCCCGGTGGGGAAGGTGAGTCAGTCCGACCGAGAGCGGCTTTTGGGCCTGCGGGAGACATTGGAGCGCCAGGTGCTGGGCCAGCGCGAGGCGGTAAAAACCGTGGCTGAGGCGGTCTGCCGGGGACGCATGGGCCTGGCCGATGAGCGGCGACCGGTGGCGTCGCTGCTCTTTCTGGGCCCCACCGGCGTGGGTAAGACGGCGCTGTGCAAGGCACTGGCGGACTGCTGCTATGGCAGCACCGATGCCCTGATTCGTCTGGATATGTCGGAATATATGGAGCAGCACACCGTCTCTCGCCTGCTGGGTGCGCCTCCCGGCTACGTGGGCCACGGAGATGGCGGAGAGCTCACCGAAAAGGTACGCCGCCGTCCCTATTCGGTGGTGCTCTTCGATGAACTGGAGAAGGCCCATCGGGACGTCTCGTCCCTTTTGCTGCAGGTGTTGGAGGACGGTGTGCTCACCGATTCCATGGGTCGCCATGTGGATTTTCGGAATACCATTGTCGTGATGACCTCCAATCTGGGCAGTGGGCGCAACAACCTTGAGCAGGTGGGCTTCCTTGGCGGACGGGGAGAGAGCCCAGCGGGGCAGGCGCTGCGGGAATTTTTCTCGCCGGAGTTTCTCGGGCGGCTGGACGCTGTGGTCACCTTTTCGCCTCTGACGGAGGAGGCGCTTTCGGCCATTGCCCAGAAAGAGCTCTCCGAAACGGTGCGCCGCGCCCGCCGCGCCGGGTTGGAGCTCACCGCGGGCGCGGAGACGGCGGCCTGTCTCGCCAGACAGGCTATTCGGGGAAAAGCCGGCGCCCGGGAACTGCGCCGCGCCATCCGAAGCCAGATCGAAGCCCCAGCTGCGAAAATTCTCCTGGAAACCGCGGGAAAATCCCGCCTCCACACTGCCGTGGAAGCGGACAAAATCACGCTGGTGGCGGAGATGGATTAGTTTACGCCCCTGCGGCCAGCCGCAGGGGCGTTTCAGACTGTCGAGAAACCTTGCTACTGGCGCTCGGGACAGAGCAGCAGGGGGTGTGTGCGGGGGGCAAAGAGCCC
>CALXCW010000135.1 GCA_944386905.1 uncultured Oscillospiraceae bacterium | reverse complement strand
GCCTCAGCCCCGGTTGCGCCGGTGATGCCCAGTACCTTGGCACCGGTAATCACCTGAAATTGGGTCATGCTCTGGCGTAAATAGTTGGAAGATGCTTCGTCCAGCAGGCGAGGCATCAAATATGGAGCCGTTTCAATGACGGTGACCTTCAGCCCCTGCTCGCTGAGGAGATAGGCTGCCTCCAAACCGATGACACCGCCGCCGATAATGGCGGCATGGGTGGCGGTAAGGCTGCGGCGCCGCAGCGCTGAAGCATCCTCCCATCGGCGGAGATTGTAGACGCCCGGTAGATCCCGGCCGGAAAAAGGCGGGATAAAATTGTAGGCACCCAGTGCGTAAACACATCGGCCATAGCCGATGACCCCGCGGTCAGTGGTCACTGTATGCGCCGCGGCGTCCATGGACAGCACTTTTGTATTGAGCAGCAGCGAAATGCCCATTTCCTCATACCATTGGGCGGAATGCACCAGGGTATCCTCCACCCGGTAGTGCCGCAGGGGCAGTTTGGTAAGCATGGGCCGGGAATAAGGAGGCATCGTTTCTTCGCTGACCATGGCGATGGGGGCCTGGGGATCGCGGGCTCGGATCGCCTCAGCTGCTGAGAGCGCCGCAACGCCGCCGCCTAAAATCAAATACGCATAGGTCATTTTTGCCCTCCTCTTCCCAGATAAACGCGAAACCGCGGCTTGGTCAAGCTGGGATCGGGGAGTACCCCTGGGATCGTGTCGGACACTTCCTCCGGCGGGCAACGACCATCCGTTTTTTCCAGCTGGAGGCTTCCATTGACACAGGCAGCCACACAGGCAGGCTCCAGGCCAGCTGTCCGACGGGAGACACAACCGTTGCACTTCTGGGCAACGCCCTTCTCAGTGCTCAGGGAAATGGCGCCGTAGGGGCAGCTCCACACACACTTGCCGCAGCCGATGCAGCGGCCGGGGTGGTGGATCACAGTGCCGTCCGGCAGCTTCTCATAGGCTTGATTTGGACAGACTTCCAGGCAAGCCGGCTTTTCGCAGTGGCCACAGGAGGCCGAGAAAAACCGGACACCGTTTTCCGTCTCCACTTCCACCACCCGGCGGAAGAAAGATCCCGGGGGAAGATTGTTGTGATCCTTGCAGGCCGTCTGACAGGCACAGCAGCCCACACAGGTATCAAGATTGTGAAAGAAAAAATACTGTTTCATCGCGATTTCTCCGCAAATTCCGGCGGTGTCTCCACCGGACTGTTCCAGTTCCAGAGGGATCGGGCACCACCAGGCAAATACTCTGCCGGAAAATAGACACAGGGAAGCGACGCAGCCAAGGCACGCACCCGGTAGTCGCCTCGCTGGAGCTGGCATTCCACAATGCCCAAGGCGCTGCGGCGGTAAACGGCACAAAGCGGATGGAGCTGCCCACCGCGCTCCCGTGGAACAACAGCCTGAGCCTGAGGCGTCAGGGCAGCCAGCAGCGTCTGGGCCGTCTCGGCCGTGACAAAGGGCATGTCGCAGGCCACCACAAACACCGTTTCCGTCGGGCTGCGCTGCAGCGCCGTATGCAGCCCCGCCAGGGGCCCGGCGCCTGGGCGGATATCAATCCAGCGTTCCCCGGGCCAATCAGCCAATTGCGCCACACCGGCCACGCTCACAGCCACCGGCCCCAGGGGCGCCAGCGCCTGCCGCAGACGTTCCACCAGAGGCACGCCTTCCACCGGCAGCATGGCCTTGTTCCGCCCCATTCGGCGGCTTTCCCCGCCGCACAGAATCACGCTTTGCAAGGGTTACAGCGTCTTGTTGAGGTAGAAGAAGAAGCCGTGTTCAACCTGCACCTGCGCCAATTCTTCCTCATTCCAAGCGCGGTAGCGCTCACCGCTGAGCTCATTATAAGCCAGCACGCGGCTGGCCACGGGGCCGTAGCTCTCAAAGAGGGCAACATGGGCCAGACTGCTTCCTTCCGTCAGAAGCACCGTATCGCCGCTCTGGCGCGGCTCATCAAAGCACCAGCCTTCCAGAATCTCCGGAACGGTGATCCGGGTGGCATCCTCGTAAGAGATAGAGGCGATTTTGCGGTATTCTCCCGTATAGTCAATGTCGCGAATATCCTCCGAAAGGGAGAAGAACATCTCGGGTGTTTGCTCGCTTTCCTCGTAGGTCTCCAGGAAATCCCTGCCTTTGGCGGCAGCGCCATCGCCGGAAATGGTAAAGTAAAGGAGATTCACCGACTCTTCTTCATTATCCGAGGCATCGAGGAACATGGCAATATAGTAGCCATTTTCCGCCTCGGCCACCTGGACATCTCCGGGTTCTCGAGCCTCGTCCCCCAACCACTGGCGGAAATAAGTCAGCGCAAATCGGTTTTCCTCCCGACGCAGGTCGCTGGCCCCTGTCCAATAGCTAAATTCATCATTGTACTGCTGATACGTCTCGCACAGCGAGATAAATTCCTCTTCATTGTGCGCAGCCGCAGCCAGTTCGTCGGCACGAGCCTTCGCCTGGGCCATGGACGCGTCTGTTTTTTCGTTGTCGCCGGACTTGCCGCTGAGATAGAACAGTCGGTACTCTACATAGCGGAAATCCTGCCGGTTCTCGTCATAGTAGCTGTCCAGTTCCTCCGTAGAGATTTCCACATTGTTGCGGCATTCTTCTATATAGAAATTTGCGGTGAAGAGAATGCGGAGATTCTTCAAATAGATCTCCTCTGTCATCCCCTTGCCGTAGTTCTCCACCAGGTATTGCTCCACGGAGATCTGCTGCAATTCTTCAGCTTCAAACCAAATTTTTTCGTCAAAGTCATATTGGATGTCGTCCTCCTGCTCCTGGGAGAGGGTGTAGCCCGCCTCTTGGGCCAGGTCATAGTAGAAGAACGTCTGTTCGATGAGCGTATCGGCCCGACTGGTGAAGAAGTCCCACCAGGTCGTCACCTGCCCATCCTGCTCTGAAAAAGTCTGTGCGGAAAGTGCTTTTGTCTCGTCAGGACGACTGCCGATACCGTAGGAGGCGTCGGTGGCGCCGTTGAGATATTCATAATAGGAACGATAGAAAAAGAAGTTGTAATCCGCAGCGGTGAGACTGTAGCCATTGACCTTGGCGGCAGTGCCATGCTGATAGGCAAAGTCCGTCTGGAAGGACATGCGATAGAGGAAAGCGGTGAGCACCACCAGTGTCACCAGGCCGCCCACTATGACGCACAGCAGAATATCGCGCCGCAGTTTCTTGGCCTTTTTTTCTTCTATTTTCCGCGCCACGTCAGCACGGCTTTGCGTGTGATTCTTTTTTGCCATGTTACACCTGCCTGTCCAGCGCCAATGCGCTCCAGTCGGGGGTTTTCCAGTCTCCAGGGAAGAGATCTGTCATCAACTGGTAGATATCATGATAAGTAGGATAGGATTCAAGCTCTTGTGTATCCATATCCAGGAGCATCAGGGTAAAAATATAGGGAAGATTCTCCCGGTTGGTAAAACGCCACCTGCGCGTCACCTTCCACGCCTCTTCCCGGCACCGGGCTGCGTCGGAGCCCTCCATCTGACATTCAATATAGCGCTCCTTGGCTGTGAGGAAAATGAACATCATCTCCTCTTCTCGCCCCGGGCGCGGCGCTCCTTGGAGGGCCAGGCGGATTAGTTTCCGCTGCTCATCTCCCAAAGGGTACATATATGCTTCAAACGCACGGTAATCCGCAGCCTTCTGCGCCGCATTGCGGCGGTCAAAAAAGGACTTTTTGAAAATCGCCATGAGCTGATGCCTTTCTAGGTAATTTAGCCGGAGCCCGGGCAAGCCGGGCTCCAGAAAGTAACTTATTTCGCGGTACGCAGCGTGGTTTTGACGTGGGTGCGCTGATAGTAGTCAACACCGACGGCGAAGGCCAGGATGATGCCCTGGGCAACGTCCTGCCAGTAGTCGCTGATGCCAAGGATGGTCATACCGTTGGTGAGCACACCGATGACGAAGATACCGACCAACAGGTTGTAGATGGTGCCCTCGCCGCCAGCCATGGAGATGCCGCCGACGGTGCAGGAGGTCAGGGCCTTGGTCTGGTAGGCAGTACCGGTGGTGGCGGTACCGGAACGAAGCCGCGTGCAGAGCACGAAGCCGGCCACGGCGCAGAGGCAGGAGCAGACGATGTAAGCGGAGATCTTCACAAACTTGACGTTCAAGCCGGCCAGACGGGCAGCCTCGGTGTTGGAACCGGTGGCATAGATGTAGCGGCCGATGTAGGTGAAGGCCAGGATGAAGCCAGCCACCAGGATGATCAGGGCAAAGATGATGACAGGCATGGGGATGCTGCCCAGGTAGCCCTGGCCCAGCCAGGCGATGCTGTCAGGAATCTTGCTGATGGGCTTGGCGTCGGTAATCAGATAGTTGACGCCTTCCAAAGAGGTGGACACAGCCAGGGTGGCGATCAGAGCAGGCATGTTGGTCTCCACAACCAGCAGGCCCTTGATGATACCCAGCACCACGCAGAAGGCCAGAACCACCAGCATGGCCAGGTAGGGGTTCATCAGGATGTCCTCGTTCTCAGAGACGAGCTTGGCAAACAGCACGGCGGAGAAGGACACGGTGGCGCCGATGCTCAGGTCGATATGGCCGGTGAGCAGGGCGAACATCATACCGGCAGAGCAAATGCCGATGATGGAGACCTGGCGGCAGACGGTGATCAGGTTTTCAACAGAGAAGAAGTTTTCGCCGAAGATGCTGAAGAAGGTGCACATCAGAATGAGGATGATGAGCATCATGTATTTTCTGGTAAATGCCTTGACGCCCTTGTCGCCAATTCGCTTTTCCAGGTTCTTTCCTGTAGCTTGCATAGTTTACTCTCCTTTATCAATCGCCGGACGCCATATCAAGGATGCGTTCCTGGTCAAATTCTTCCTTAGAAAGCTCGCCGGCCAG
>CALXCW010000134.1 GCA_944386905.1 uncultured Oscillospiraceae bacterium | reverse complement strand
TCCAGAACGCGTTAACTTCGCCATCTTTCCCAGGTAAAAGGCCGGTAAATTCTGTTCAGGCCGGCCGCGCCGGATCCGGCTTTGGGGCGGGGGTAATCTGCTCCGGCGGGACGGAAACCCCCGGCGCCTTTCCCGTAATCATAAAGGATCGAATCAAAAATCCGGCAACGATCAGCTCCGCCAAAACCGCCAGCACCAGCAGCACCCCGCTCACGCGGACTTTCAAGGTTCCCTTCGAAGCCATGGTCGTACCTCCTATCTGTGTATGCCGCGTTTGGGCATATTTTGTCGTTCTGGTAAAACTGACGCTTGCCCTGTCAGTTTGGTTCCCGTCAATGCGTAAAAAAGGCGCGGCGCCGATGCGCCGCACCGATGTGCCTTCTTTTATGGATTCTCTTTTTCCACAAACCGCTCCGCCAGACGGCACAGCGTCTCCTCTTTCACGCCGATTTTTAAAAGATAGGCCGGGATGCCTCCATATTCCCGGGTAAAAAAGTCGTAGAAATCCAGCATCGCCTGGAAGGGCGTCTGAAAAACGTAGGGTTCAAAGTTTCCCGGCTCGCGGCGGATGGTGAGCGCGCCGGTGCGCATGGCCTCAAACATCTCCTGGAGATAGACCTGGCTGAGGCAATAGTCCGCCGCGATATCCTCCCGTGCTACACCCACGGCTCCCAGAAGGCAGCAGGCGATGATGCCTGTGCGATCCTTGCCGGTGGTACAGTGGAAGAGCACCGGGCCCTGGGCCTCGGCGCAGGCCGTCACCGCCGCAGCTACCCAGTCGGCGTGCTCCCGCGCCCGCTTGATATACACCTTGTCCCAGGAGAAGGGCCCCTGGGGCAGATTTTTCTTCTCAAAGGTCTCCGCGCCGCCGTTGAGGGAGATCTTGCGGTAGGGGAACACCTCCTCCAGCGCGCTGGGACGCCAGGCAATCTCGGCATCACCCCGGAGGTCGATGGTCTCCCACAGGCCCAGGCGGCGCAGCGCCGCCACCCCCGCCGCGCCAAGGCTACAGGGCGCCTCGCTGCGGTAAAATACGCCCCAGCGGGTCACGCCGCCTTCCGCCGCATAGCCGCCCAGGTCGCGGCAATTGCTCAGCCCCGCTATGGCCAGACGTCTCACAGGCTTCACCTTATCATCCCCTTTTTTGTTTCATAATATCACACCGGCCGCCTTCCGTCAATTTGCCATGAAACCGCGCCGCGGGGCGGGAGGGTTTCGGAGAATTTCTAATTGTACTGCTCAGAAATCGATGGTATAATAATCTGAAAAGAATTGCTATTGGATGGAATGCATTGTGAAGTATGGAACGTGGAAGATACATGAGATAGATCCCCAGGCGCAGCAGGCCCTTCAGGACGCGGGCTACGGCCCCCTGACCGCCGCCGTACTCTCGGCCCGGGGCTGCAAAACGCCCGAGGCCGCCCGCCACTTTCTCACCGCGGACGAGCCCCTGGAATCCCCCCTCGCCCTTCAGGACATGGAAGCCGCCGCCGCGCGCATCCGCCGCGCCCTCAACAGCGGCGAGACCATCGCCGTCTACGGCGACTACGACGTGGACGGCATCACCGCCACCTGCCTTTTGACGGAATTTCTCCGCAGTCAGGGCGGCAGAGTCATCTACTACATCCCCGCCCGGCTGGAAGAGGGCTACGGCCTCAACTGCGCCGCCATTGACGCTCTCCATGCCCAGGGCGTGGGGCTCATCGTCACGGTGGACTGCGGCATCACCGCCGACGCCGAAGCCGCCCACTGCCGCGCGCTTGGCATCGACCTCATCATCACCGACCACCACGAGTGCCGGGCCGTACTGCCCCAGGCGGTGGCCGTGGTGGATCCCCACCGCAAGGATCAGCCCGGTGAGCCGCGCAACCTCGCCGGTGTGGGCGTGGCCTTTCAGCTGGCCTCTGCCATTGTAGGAAGTCAAGAGGCCATCTTGGAGCGGTTCTCAGACCTCTTGTGCCTGGGCACCGTGGCCGACGTCATGCCTCTCACCGGGGCCAACCGCACTTTTGTGCTTCGGGGCCTCAAGGCCCTGGCCGAGCATCCCCGCCCCGGCCTCGCGGCATTGATGGCCGAGTGCGGCTGCGACCGACGCAACCTCACCGCCGCCACCATCGGCTACACGCTGGCCCCCCGGATCAACGCCGCCGGGCGCATGGGACAGGTGCGCCTGGCCGCCGAGCTCTTCCTCACCCAGGATGAGGCCGCCGCCCAGGAGCTGTCTCACAAGCTCTGCCAGCTCAACCGCCAGCGCCAGGAGGTGGAGGCCCAGATCTACCAGGAGGCCCTGGCCATGCTGGCTCGCTCCGGCACCGGCTCCGCCATCGTCCTGGCCGGGGAGAACTGGCACCAGGGTGTCATCGGCATTGTGGCCTCCCGCCTGGCTGAGGAGTTCGCCTGTCCGGCCTATCTCATCTGCCTGGACGGCGAGAAGGGCAAGGCCAGCTCCCGCTCCTACGGCGGCTTCAACCTCTTTGCCTCGCTGGAGTGCCAGGCCCATCGGCTGGAAAGCTACGGCGGCCACGAGCTGGCCGCGGGGTTCACCATCCTCCGCAGCGAAATCGACGACTTTCGCGCCGCGGTGATGGAGCTGGCCGAGGATTTTCAGCAAAGCGGCCAGTGCAAGAGCGCCCTCGAGATCGACTGCCCCGTGGATCCCGCCGCGCTCACCGAGGAAAATATTCTGGCGCTGGAGCAGCTGGAGCCCTGCGGCGCGGGCTGTCCCAAACCGGTGTTCTTTCTGGACGGCCTCACCGTCGAGCAGCTCAGCGAGGTGGGCGGCGGGCGTCACCTGCGGCTGCGGCTCAGCCGCGACGGTCTGAGCTTCAGCGCCATTTTCTTCTCCACCACCTCTCTGCGGGCCGGCATCGCCCAGGGCGACCAGGTGGAGGTGGCCTTCACGCCCCAGATCAACGAATTTCGTGGCATCAAGTCGGTGCAGCTCAACCTGGTGGACATCCGCCCCGACCAGCTCAGCCGCACCAGAAGCGGCCAGGGCCAGGCCCTCTTTGAAAAATTTCAGACCGGTCAAGCCCTCAGCGCCGCTGAGGTGGCGGCGCTGCTGCCCGGGCGGGAGGATTTTGCCGCCCTGTGGCGGTATTTGACCGCCCACGCCCAACAGAAAATGCTTTTGGAGGATCTCTCCTGCCTCAGCCGCAAGCTGGCCCGGGCGGGCCGGCCCATGCCCCCGGGACGGCTGCGGGTCTGCCTGGCCGTGCTGGAGGAGCGCGGCTTGATGACCGTGGAGGTGGTGCGCGAGCGCATGCGCATCCGCCTTTTAAGCCGCCCCGGCAGCAAGGTGGATCTCAACCAGAGTCCCCTTCTTCAATCGCTCAAAGCCCAGGAAAGCAGGTGACAACCATGGAAACAGCTGAAGCGAGATACCAATCCCTCATGCGGGCCATCGCCCGCCACGCCCCCACCACCGACATCGCCCTGGTGGACAAGGCCTTCCGCTACGCCGACATGAAGCACAAAAAGCAGCTGCGCAAGAGCGGCGAGCCCTATATCATCCACCCCCTGGCCGTGGCCGAAATCGTGGTGGAGATCGGTCTGGACACCGACGCCATCCTGGCCGCCCTGCTCCACGACTGTCTGGAGGACACCGACGCCAGCTTCGACGAGCTGGTCAAGCTCTTCGGCCGCACCGTGGCTGAGCTGGTGGAGGGTGTCACCAAGCTGACCCGGGTCAACTACTCCACCACCGAAGAGCAGCAGATGGAGAACCTCCGGAAGATGTTCATGGCCATGAGCAAGGACATCCGGGTTATCCTCATCAAAATCGCCGACCGGCTGCACAATATGCGTACGCTGGAATACCAATCCGGGCCCAAGCAGATCTCCAAGTCCACCGAGACCATGGAGATCTACGCGCCCCTGGCCCACCGCCTGGGCATGCAGAAGCTCAAATGGGAGCTGGAGGATATCTCCCTACAGTACCTCGACCCCGAAGGGTACCGCCAGATCGTGGACTATCTCCAGGAGAACAAGGACTCCGACAACCGCTTCATGCAGGGCATCCAGCGCAAGATCACCGAGCGCATGGAGTCCGTGGGTATCCACGGCACCATCTACGGCCGCATCAAGCACGTCTACTCCATCTACCGCAAGCTCAAGGATCAGCACAAATCCATCGAAGAGCTCTACGATCTCTACGCCTTCCGGGTGATCGTGGACGACATCCCCGACTGCTACAATGTCTTGGGCCACATCCACGACCTCTTCAACCCCGTGCCGGGGCGGTTCAAGGACTATATCTCCACCCCCAAGCCCAACATGTATCAATCCCTCCACACCACCGTCATCGGCTCCGAGGGCATCCCCTTTGAGGTGCAGATCCGCACCTGGAAGATGCACGAAACGGCTGAATACGGCGTCGCGGCCCACTGGAAATACAAGCAGGGCGGCGCCGGCGCCGGAGAAGAAAAGGAGTTTGAATGGGTGCGGCGGCTCCTGGAAAGCCAGCAGGACACCGAGGCCGAGGACTATATCCACTCGCTCAAGGTGGACATGTTCAACGACGAGGTCTTTGTCTTTACGCCCCGGGGCAAGGTGATCTCCCTGCCCGCAGGCTCCACACCCATCGACTTTGCCTATGCCATCCACTCCGCCGTGGGCAACTCCATGGTGGGCGCGAAGGTCAATAACCGCATCGCCAGCTTCGACATGAAGCTCAACAACGGCGATATCGTCGAGGTGCTCACCTCCAAGAGCGCCAAGGGCCCCAGCCGCGACTGGCTGAAAATCTGCCAGAGCAACCAGGCCCGCATCAAGATCAAGCAGTGGTTCAAGAAGGAAAAACGGGAGGAGAACATCGCCCACGGCAAGGCCAGCTTCGAATCCGAGCTCAAGCGCATGAGCATCGACCCGGCTGTTTTGCA
>CALXCW010000133.1 GCA_944386905.1 uncultured Oscillospiraceae bacterium | reverse complement strand
AATTCCGAGAGCGTGGAAATAGCCTGTTTCTTAAGCCGATTTCCCACCTTTCGGATATACGGAACGGGCGGTCATTTCGGTGTAGACTTATCCTTTGGCGCTGCGCTGGCCATGGTGATCTCCTATGTCACCTGGCGCTCCATCGGCTGGGCGATCTTCCACGGCCTTCTCAATTGGATCTATGTTGTCTACTTTGTCCTGAAATATGGCTGGAGCTGAATGTTTTACGGCTCCACCAGCAGATCGGCCTGGGTCATCTTTTCGGCAATGGTGTACATATTGGTCACCTCGCCCACCTGGAGCTGTTCGGTCAGGCCGTAGAAGTTCAGGCATGTACCGCAGGTGAGAATCTCAACGCCCATGGCCTCCAGGGTTTTGAGATCCTCCAGCGACCCGGAGCCCTCACAGGTGAGGGCCGCGCCGCCGTTATAAAAGAGCAGGGTGGTGGGCAGCTGATCCTGTTGGCTCAGAGCAAAGAGGAAGCCCTTGAGGAGCGTTTTTCCCAGCTCTTCGCTGCCGCCGCCCATCTGGGCGCGGCGGATCACCACCACGGTGTTCTTCTTCCCGCTCCGCTGGGGCTGGCAGACCACCGGCTCCTGGGGCGCCGGGGCGGCGTCGCCCGCACCGACGGTCATCGTGACTTGGAACTGATTGTCCCCCAGCTTTTCAGCCTGGACGCCGTAACCCTTCTGCCGGGCCATTTTTTCAAGATTTTGCACTGCGATCTCATTGTCCACCAGGGTTACCACGGTGCCGGGGCCGTTTAAGTCGCGGATGGCGTTTTTTGTTTTGACTACGGGAATGGGGCAGGCATCCCCTATGGCGTTGACTTTGATCATGGAATTTCCTCCTCTGCTTATTTCACAAGAATTTCCGGCGCAGCGGCCTCGGTGACGCGGCCGACGATGGCCGCCGGCAGGCCGCTTTCTCGGAGCTCTTTTAATAGTGCCGGGGCCTCCTGCTCCGGCAGGGAGATGAGCAGACCGCCGGAGGTCTGGGGATCGAAGAGCACCTCTTCCATGGAAAAGGGCACGCCGTCGAAGCGGACGGCATCGCCCACGTAGTTGCGGTTGCGCTGTCCGGCGGCAGTGAGCAGAAATTCGTCGGCATGGCGCAGGGCTTCTGGGAATACCGGCACCTGGGAGGCAAAGATCTCGCAGCTGTGAGTGCCGTGCATCATTTCGTGGAGATGACCCAGGAAGCTGAAGCCCGTCACATCGGTGACGGCGTGGACGTGGTAGCCTCGGCAGAGGGCTGCTGCGCTTTTATTGAGGGTGGTCATGGACTGGATGGCTGCCGCCACCGCCTCCTCAGAGGCCTCACCCACCCGGCTGGCGCAGAGGATGATCCCCACGCCCAAGGGTTTGGTTAAAATCAAGGCGTCGCCGCTTTCGGGGGTATCGTTGGCGTAGACGGTTCTGGGGTTTACCACGCCGGTAACCGAGAGACCGTATTTGACGCTCTCATCGGCGATGGAGTGGCCGCCGGCCAGAACGCCCCCGGCCTCGATGACCTTCTCCGCGCCGCCGCGCATGATCTCGCCGAGGATGTTGAGATCCATAGTCTCGGGGAAGCAGACAATATTCAGTGCCGTCTTGACTTCTCCGCCCATGGCGTAGATATCGCTCAGGGCATTAGCGGCTGCAATTTGGCCGAAGGTGTAAGGATCTTCCACCAGCGGTGGAAAGAAGTCCAAGGTCTGGACAAAGGCCAGATCGTCGGTGAGGCGGTAGACTGCCGCGTCGTCATGGCTGTCGTAACCGATGAGCAGGTCGGGATCTTCAGCGCCTCGGGGAATCCGTTCGAGAATGCGGCTCAGAATTCCGGCGCCCAGCTTGGCTGTGCAGCCGCCGCCTTTGCAGAAGAGCTTTTCCTCTCCCATGGCGTTCACCTCGTTTCGTTATTCTTGTTTAAATATAACAAATTTCTCCCCCGGTTACAAGAGTATAACCGGGGGAGAAGATTTTGAAGTCTATTGCAAGGCGTCCTCAGGAAGCCCCATGTCGCGCAGCGCTTTGAGCGTGTTGACAGACTCTGCGGTGATGCTGAGAGAGGTGTATCTTCCCGGTACGCTGTCCGGGGAGAGATATTGCCATGAGACGGAGAGATGGCTTCCAAGTTCCTCCACGGCCAGCATGCCGGTTTTCCCCAGCAGCCCCAGGGAGACGTCGGTTCGCATGGCTTCTACCAGCGTTTCCTTTTGCGCAAGGGTCAGCGGATACTGGAGATAACTGCCGTCCTCGATGCGGTATTCTACCGAGAGTTCTTCCAGCTGCGGCTGCGCTTGCTCGGTAAAGTAGGCCTCCAGCAGCACGGTGGGGTCATTTTCCAAGACCTCCATGCGATAGCCCAGACTGCTGGGGTCGGGATCGGAGTAGTCGCCGAAGGGCAGGTGATAGTACCGCTCCACCGTTGTGCCGTTTTGCAGGTAATAGGTGATGCGATAGCTCAGGGTATTGCCCGGCGTATTTTCCAAGGCATGGCGGTTGTCCACAATCTCCTGATGGAGGGCGATGGTTCTTTCGATGATGGTGGAGTCATCCACAACAGGGCCGGAATCCAGGCTGACGGCTTGCACCTGGTCGGCCTGGGGCACGTAGCGGGTGAAACCAAAGACATCGTACTTGCAGCACAGCAGCAGCGCCGTGATGACCACCAGTGCGCCGCCCAGGCGAAGGAGGTTCTTCTTTTGAAAGACGCGGAGGGACTTGGCCAGCAGCATTTCCGCGGCAAAAAACCCGATGACAGAGGCAATGAGCACGCACACCAGCAGTGGCAGGAAGCTGGTTCGGCCGCTTTCCAGTACCAGGGAGACGATGATCCAGCCCAGGGTGAGGCCGCAGCAGAGGGTGACGCCGTAGCGGAATACCGGCTTGAGCCAGCCCACGGCGATGACGTCTCCGGCGCTCTCCATCCGCCGCTGCCGCAGCAGCAAGAAGGCGATCAGGGCCAAGAGCAAGCCCACAGTGCCGAAGATCAATGCGATCGGCCAACCGGTGAAGAGATAGCCCGTGGTTTCACCGGCGGCATTGGTGAGCCGCTCCTGGGAAAATACGCCGCGGTTCAAGCAGTACACCAGCGGGGAGAACCACGTGGGCCACAGGTTCTGACCGGCGGAGAGGCCAAAGAGGATGAGGGTGAGGATCAGCGATAAGACCTCCTGCAAAACCAGAGAGAGGAAGTTCGCGATCAGGTAGAGCACCGGCATGGCGGCCACATGGCCTGTGAGAAGGGCGCAGAGCACAGCAAGGCTATAGTAGAAGAGAAACAGCAGCGTAGTGGCGCCCAGCCAGTTGAGGATGGGGAGCACCACGTTTTCCCCCTGAGCTCCGCCGGCGGCCATGGAGAGAAGGGTGACGACCAGAGCGGGGCCGATGTGGAAGAGAAGGCCTGAGAGGTAGCGGGTAAGAAATTGCGTCTCCCGGCGCAGAGGCAGAGAGGCATAGTGGTAGGCGCTCCTGGTGCGATAGAGCCAGGCAAACTGATACCAGGCCACCGCCAGGCCGTAGAAAAAGGCGGCGATGGTACAGCCAAGCGTCAGGCAGCCGTTGACATGCTGTGTCAGTTCAAAGGGATACACGTCGGGCCTGGTAATCAGATAGATTGGCAGGATCAGAAGCCAGCCAAGCAGCCACAGACTCCACAGCGGCGCACCTTTTACAAAGCTCCGACGCAGAAGGCCGCCGTTACATAAGGATGTCTTTAACGTCATAGTTCACACCTCCTAGCTCATAGATAAAGACTTCTTCCAAAGAAAGGGGCAGAATATCGCATAAAAGGGGATGGCACTGGGCCAACAAGGGCTGGACGGTATCGGCATTGCCCCGGACGATGAGGGTCTGCACCCGACCCACCATGGACTGGTGTACGACCTGGAGTGCCTCAGGCAAGGGCAGCTCCGTCACCAGTTGCACCTTGACCATATTGTCCTGCAGGGCCGAGAGGGAACGTTCTAAGAGCATTTTTCCGCCGTGCATGATGCCCACGTGGTCGCAGATATCCTCCAGCTCTCGAAGGTTGTGGGATGAAACCAGCACCGTGGTGCCGTGCTCAGCCACATCGTCCAGGATCATTCCCATGATTTGCCGGCGCATTACCGGATCAAGGCCATCCACCGGCTCGTCGAGAATCAGCACCTCAGGACGGCAGGAGATGGCGAGCCAGAAGGCGGCCTGCTTCTGCATGCCTTTGGAGAAGCGGCGAACGGGCTGGCGTTGATCCAGGGTGAATACCGCCGCCAGGCGATCAAAGCGCTCCCGGTCGAAGCCGGGATAGACGGCGGCGTAGAGCTGCTTTAAGTCTCGAATGCTGTCGCCGCCCTCAAAGAAGATTTCGTCCGGAATGTAAACCATACGCTGCTTATTGCCGACGCACTCGTAGATTGGCTGCTCATCCAGGGTGATCTCCCCGGCGTCGATGCGGTAGATGCCCATGAGGCAGCGGATCAGCGTGGATTTTCCCGCGCCGTTGGGGCCAACCAGGCCGTAGACCGCGCCGCGGGGTACGGTGAGGCTGAGGTCATCCAGGGCGCGGAAGCCGTCAAAGGTCTTGGTGAGATGTTTTACTTCAAGCATAGCTGTCCTCCTGTTCCAGTTGATCGAGGATGGAAATGAGCGCTGCCTTGGGCGTGCCCAGACGCAGAAGCTCCTGGGCTGCGGCACGGAATTCCTGCTCCTTGGCGCTGCGGCGGCTCTCGTCCACCTCCTTGAGCGCGGCGGCAAAGGATCCTTTGCCGCTGACAGAGTAGATAAATCCGTCACTCTCCAGCTCTCGATAGGCCCGCTGGATGGTGTTGGGATTGATGGCAAGCTGCCCCGCCAGCTCCCGGACGCTGGGCAGCCGCTCGCCGGTGGCGATGGCGCCGCTTAAAATCAGGCGGCA
>CALXCW010000132.1 GCA_944386905.1 uncultured Oscillospiraceae bacterium | reverse complement strand
GCGGCCTTACGCCCCGGCATAGTCGGTGATGACAAACACCTGCTCCAGTCCGTCCAGATCGCAGCTGGCCTCCAGGGCGGCATACTTGGCCACGCCCGTCTCGTCCAGAGAGACGTTGGTCACATAGCCCAGGAGCAGCCCCCGGGGATAGAGGGTCGAGCCGGTGGTGACCACCTGGTCGCCGTTTTTCAGCACCACGTCGGCAGGCAGATAGTTCATGCGCAGAAGGCGGGTATCTTCGGACTGATAAGTGCCCTGCACCACGCCGGTATAGCCCGAAGAGGCCACCGAGGCGCTGATCTCCAGGCCCTGGTCGAGAATGGTGGTCACGGTGGCCCAGTTGCTGCCCACCTCGGTGAGCAGGCCCACCACCTGGCCGTTTTCGGTGACAGCGCACATGCCCTCGGCCAGTCCGGCGTTCTCTCCTTTGCCGATGGTGAAGGAGCTGCGCCAGGTGGAGGCGTCCCAGGAGATGATGTAGGCGTCCACAAAGGAATAGTCGTCATGGGCGTCGGAGAGCGCCAGGAGCTGCCGCAGCCGCTGATTTTCCCGCTGGTACTCCTGGGCGGTGCGCACATCCTCCTGCATGGCCAGCACCTCCTGCTCCAGGGCGTTTTTCTCCGCCAGGAGGGATTCATAGCCGTAGATATAGTTGTAGACCCGCAGCGCGGCGTGGTCGATGGCGGTGATCCCGGCCCGCAGGGGCGAAAGCAAGGTTCCCACCACATTTTGTCCCGGAGCCATGCCGCCGGAGACGGCCACAGCCACGGTGGTCAAAATGGCCAGCGCCACGGCCGCCACGAAGATGGTTTTGATTTTTGAGGTGAAGAGAGGTTTTTTCATGGCTCCACAGCTCCCAGCACGGCCACGCCCCGGCGCCGCAGGCACTTGACCAGCGCGCACAGAGGAAGGCCCATCACATTATAATAGTCTCCATCCAGCGCCTCCACAAAGCAGCCCGCCTGATCCTGGATGCCGTAGGCACCGGCCTTGTCCCGGGGCGAGCCGGTGGCCACATAGGCGGCAATCTCCCCGTCCAGCAGGGGGCGAAAGCGCAGATGGGTTTTCTCCACATGGACGTCGGCCGCGCCGTCCTGATAGAGACAGAACGCGGTCATCACCGTGTGCCGCCGCCCCGAGAGCAGGCGAAGCATGGCTGCGGCCTCGCCGTCGTCGTGAGGCTTTCCCAGAATGCGGCCGTCTACCACCACGATGGTGTCCGCCGTGAGGATCAGATCTCCCGGGTGCTTTTCGGCCACTGCCCTTGCCTTGGCCTCGGACACCCTGGCCACCTCGGCCTCAGGGGCCAGGGTGGGATCCATGGCCTCGTCGATATCGGCGGTGTCGGTGGAAAAGGGAAGCCCCAGCATGGCGAGCAGCTCCCGCCGCCGGGGAGATTGAGATGCGAGAATCAGCATAAAAGTCACCTTTTGTGTGAGATTTCAAGGTAGGATACGGGGCAAATTCCAGCCGCAGCCTGCTTAGGTCGCCCGCGAATCGCAGCTGCCCTGCGACACCCCCGCGCCGTGAAGCTGTCTTACTCCACGCCGCGGACGTAGAGCCCGCGGGTGCAGGTACCGGGATCGAAGTCCCCGGCGCCAAAGAACTGGCCCAGGGCGGCGTCCACCTCGGCAGGGTTCTCGGTGGTGAAGCTCAGCCGCAGCGCCCACAAACCCAGGGACTGGAGCGTCTGGAGCTTGTCGAGCAGATACAGGCGCTTGCCGTTGTAGAGCACATTGCGGCAGGTGCCGGGGTCTTTCAAAAGAGGAAATTCCTCGCCCATGCGGTCGATGAGCTTGGCCGGGGTGTCGCAGGAGCACACGCCGGTGCGGCTCTTGATGACGCAGTTTTCCATGAGCATCAGCGGCAGCCGCCCGTAGACCAAGAGCTCTGTGTCCAGGGGCTTGCTGAGGTCGCGCACCTGGGAGAGCATCAGCTCAAAGCTCAGAAGCTGGCTCTGAAGCCCCAATTGGCGCACCACATCCAGAGCATGGGAATTGAAAATATTGAGGCCGAAGTCGCCCCGCACCGTGAAGCCCTTCTGCTTCAAAAGGCGGATCTGCCCGAGATTCCCCGTAAGGGCCTGGCGGACGCCCATGGCGCGGACGCGCTCCAAGGCCGCGGCCCACTGGCTGCGCTCGCGGTCGTGGATGATTCGGGGCAGGCTCACGGCCAGAGCCGTCTCCGGGGGCAGGCGGCCGGGGATCTCCGGGTGCTCCAGGAGCTCCGTCAGGGGCAGGTAGAGCACCTCGGGCTTGGCCTCCAGCAGGCGATTGGTGATCTGGGCGGCGGTGCGCACAGAAACGGTGAGGGCCGGTGCCTCTGTGCGGCCCGGCGATCGGCTCAGCGGCGCCACCGCCCCCAGCCGGGGCGGCTCGGTGCGGCCCCGCAGGGCTGTGAGCTGGTCGAGGACTTCCCGGCGCATGGCGTTGACGGCGGCGGCGGGGAGAATGAGCCCCGGCTCCACCGCGGCTCTCACCTGGCGGACAAAATAGGGCGTGCCTCCGGTCTTTTGAAGGCGCTCCTGGAGATCCGCCTCAGTGAGAGGTCGATTCACCGCCCGCTCCGGCACCGGGCCTCTGGTGCGAACCACGTGGCCCAGGTCGTCCTCCACGGCCAGCTGGCTCTCCTCCCCGGCGCGGAGCATGGCATAGAAGGTCACGCCCACCCGGGGATTCTCGCCCCGCTCGTAGCTTGCCCGGGCGGCGGCCATCAGGTCGCGATCCTCGGCGTTGTCCTGGTGGGTGCCGAACATATCCTCCCCGGTGCGCCCCAGGTAGTAGCCCTGGGTAAAGCCCTGACGGGAGAAGATGGTCTCCAGCTCCTGGAGATCCTCCCGGGTGACGGCGCGGCCGTCCAGAACGGCGCGGTAGATCCGCGTCACCACAGCCACGTACTCCGGCCGCTTCATCCGGCCTTCAATTTTCAAGGATCTGACCCCCATGGCCCGCAGCTCCTGGAGATATTCCACCAGGCAGTTGTCCTTGAGGCTGAGGGGGTAGCGGCTCTCTTCAAAGCGGCCGAAGCCGTAGGGCATGCGACAGGGCTGGGCGCACTGGCCCCGGTTGCCGCTGCGCCGGCCGATGACCGCCGAGAGATAACACTGCCCGGAATAGCACATGCAAAGGGCCCCGTGGCCGAATACCTCGATCTCCACGGGGGCATTGCGGCAGATAAAGGCGATCTCCTCCCGGGGCAGTTCCCGGGCCAGCACCACTCGGCTGACGCCCAGGGCCGCGGCCTCCAGGACGCCCTCCAGGGAATGAATGCTCATCTGGGTGGAGGCGTGCACCGCCACGTCCGGGGCCAGGGCACGGCAAAGCCGCACCAGCCCCAAGTCCTGGACGATAAAAGCGTCCACTCCCAGCTGGGCGGCGGCACGAATCAGCTCGGCGGCCTCGGGCAGTTCCCGGTCGGCCGCCAGGATATTGAGGGTCAGGTGCACCGCGGCCCCCCGCACATGGCAATAGGTCACGGCCTCCCGGAGCTCCTCCAGGGTAAAATTTTTGGCGCCCCGGCGGGCATTGAAGGCGCTCAGGCCCAGATAGACGGCATCGGCGCCGTTTTGCACCGCGGCGCGTAACGCGTCCATGGAGCCGGCAGGGGCGAGAAGTTCCAGCATAGTTCCTCCTAATATTTCGCAGTAAACGCCCTCGCCGGATGCCCGACGGGGACGGGATTAACACGTATCGCCCGCCGCTGGGCGGGCGCTCCCGCATACATCATACCACAAACTGTCCCATCCGAAAAGTGGGCGGCGGGTATTCTTTTTGAGGAATTTGTAAATAATTTTTCAATTCGTCCCCTGCCTTGACATTTTTCCCGGGGAATCGGTATAATAGATCCAGTGAGCTGCGGAAAGGAGGCCCCACTATGAATCTACACGAATCCGGCGAGGATTACCTGGAGGCCGTGCTGAAACTACGCGAAGAGAAGGGCCAGGTACGCTCCATCGACGTGGCCGGGGCGCTCCACGTCACCAAGCCCAGCGTCTCCGTTGCCATGAAAAAGCTCCGCCAGGCCGGCCACGTCACCGTGGATGACGCGGGCCTTATCTCCCTCACCGCCCAGGGGGAACAGATCGCCCAGCGCATCTATGAGCGCCACCGGGTTATCACCCAGATGCTCGTGGGGCTGGGGGTGGAGGAAGAAACCGCCGCCCAGGAGGCCTGCAAAATTGAGCACCATATCTCCGACGATACCTTTGAAAAAATGAAAGCGCACCTGCGCCGGGACGGAGAATCACCGTCTCTTCATCACTTTGCACAAGAAAAGTAGTCGATTTTTTCGGTCTTTCTCCCCTTCGTCCGTTGACAACTTCGCGGCGAAGTGGTATCGTAATGATAAATCCAAGCCAAGGAGATCTGCTCTATGACCAGCCGCAGCTTTTTCGTTTCCTTTTACTTTTACTTTCGCAACGGGAAGTAAGAGTGATTTGTGATGCGAAAAAGTAAAAACGGCAGCCCGCTTCCGTTTGCTTCGACCACACAGAATCACTTCTGTGTGGTCTTTTTTCATGGAAGCGTCGCGCAAATAGCCTTTGGCCGGGCGGGCGGATGTGGGCGAAAAAACCGCCCCTACGCTTCCCCCTCGAGGTTTCCCGTAGGGGCGGGCCGGCGTACCCGCCCGAAAGCCTCCCCTTTTCAAAGAGGAGCCTTGGGTGAGGCGCGAACTGGCGCCCATTTTCTGGATCTTTCATCCTATTTCAAATAAAGGAGCAACCCACCATGATCGCAATTCTAAAAGCAGGCGTGCCCCAGGCACAGATCGACAACCTCATCGCCTGGCTGCAAAACCAGGGTCTGAAAATTCACATCTCCACCGGCGACATCTATACGGTTCTGGGCCTGGTGGGCGATACCAGCAAGATCGACATGGATCTTTTAGCCAGCCTGGACATCGTCCAGTCGGTGAAGCGGGTGTCTGAGCCCTTCAAGCGCTGCAGCCGCGATTTTCAGCCCCAGGACACCGTCATTGAGGTGGGC
>CALXCW010000131.1 GCA_944386905.1 uncultured Oscillospiraceae bacterium | reverse complement strand
TATGCCCTTTTTGAACCATCTGCGTTTGACCACCACCATTCATTTTGAGGGTTGACTTTTAATAGTTAATCTTTCAAGAAAAGCAACAATCAACCACTGGAAGAGTACCTCTACCCCGCCTTGGTATTGCAAGTGTGATCCTGATTATCCCAGACCTTTCGCCTGAGAAGCTTCTGATTTATTCTCATTGTCTCGCCAGCTCAATGAGCTTACGCATCCGGTGGTTAATGGCGGACTTACTCACCGGCGGCGACAGAGATTGGGCCAGCTCCTGGAGCGTGGCCTCGGGGTACGCCTTGCGCAGAGCCGCCGTCTCCCGCAATTTTTCCGGAAGTTCTCCCAAAAGTCCCCGCTCCTCCAGTTTGCGGATGGCTGCCAGCTGTTCCTGCGCCGCATCCACCGCTTTGCCTAAATTGGCCGTCTCACAGTTCACGCGACGATTGACGCCGTTACGAAGATCCTTTTCTACCTTCGCCTCCATCACGCCCATGGCGCATACCGGCGCTCCCAGGGTAGTGAGAAAGTCCTCAATCTGGTCGCTCTGCTTGAAATAGAGCACGTGGCTCCCTGCCCGGTTCACGGTTTTGGGCGCAAATCCCACCTCTTCCATCAGACGCCGTACCTCCCGGCTGGCACGCAGATGCGAAGTGACCAGTTCCAAATGATAACGTTTCTCAGGATCTGTCACCGAGCCACCGGCAAGAAATGCGCCCCGCAAAAAAGAGACCCGGCAACAGGATTCTTCCAAAATGCCTAAATTGACCGACAGCGCCACCGTAGTGGCAGCCTCCAGGCCGAAGGTATCGTAGATTAAATGGATCTTTTTCGTGTTCTCCATCGCAAAAATCTGCTTCCCCTGCTCACTCTCAGGCATCTGGTCAAAGGAGAGCCCAAAAGCTCGCTGGAAGAGCTTCGGCAGTCGTTGGGCAAAATCTCGGCTCTCGGTGACAATCCGAATGGACTGGGGTGAGAAAGTATTGCAAAAGAGCAGAACGCCATAGCATTCTGCCACAGCACAGCAGGTTCGGCTGACAGGTAGTTTGCATAATTCAGTTTTCGTCTTGGAACAAAAAGACATTTTGCTGCCTCCTCTCCCCCGGCGGCCAGACCACTAGGGGCGCAACTTTTTCTGTCGGTAGACCTCCATGATGGCGCTGGCCAGGGCATCGGTGTCGTGGCGAATATAGCGCTGACCCGTAGCCATGGGATACTCCCAAACCTCGATGCCCATATCCTCGATTTCCTCTCGCTCCAACCGTAGCGGCCCTACGCCCTCCTGACGGTAAGGCACCAACACCTCCTCAGGAAGCTCCGCGTTGTTGGCGATCACCACATCCACAATGCCGTCCACGCCGTGATGCAGCAGCGCGCGGACGTGATCAGCACCGGTGTAGCCCTCAGACTCGCCATCCTGCGTCATAATATTCATCACCATGATTTTCAGCGCCTGACTCTCAGCAATGGTCTCGGCCACACCCTCCACCAACAGATTGGGGATAATGCTGGTATAGAGGCTGCCGGGGCCCAGGAGAATGAGATCGGCCTGTGCAATGGCTTCCAGGCTTTCCGGCAAAGGCTGAGGGTGCTCCGGCACCAGCCGCACCTGGCGAATCCGGCAGTCGTTGACTTTTTTTGCGTAAAAAATCTTGCTCTCTCCCAACACGCGGCTGCCGTTGACGAACTCGGCCTCCAGGTGGACACTCTGATTCGTCACCGGCAACACCCGGCCCGTGATCGCCAAGACCTCCCCCATGCGGTGGACAGCCTCGTCAAAAGAGCCGGAGATACCGTTCATGGCCGCAAGGAAAAGGTTGCCGAAGCTCTGTCCGGCCAAGGTGCCTTCAGTGAAACGATAGTTGAGCAGCTGCTCCATGGTGGGCTCCGTATTGGCCAGCGCCAAGATACAGTTGCGGATATCCCCCGGCGGCAGGATGCCCAGATCCTCCCGGAGCATGCCAGAGCCGCCGCCGTCATCGGCCACGGTGACAATGGCAGTAATGTCCTTTGTATAGCGTTTGAGTCCTCGGAGCATGGTGGAAAGGCCGTGGCCGCCGCCAATGGCCACAACTTTTAGTTCCCGGCGACCCGGAACGTAGACCCGCACAGTTTCTTGCATGACTCCTCCTTATCTCCGGGACATATCTCGGTGACCCACAGTGGTGGCATAACCCCGCTGACTGGTAAAGTTGGCGATTTCCTTGGCCACGGCCACAGAGCGGTGCTTGCCGCCGGTGCAGCCAACGGCAATCACCAGATTGGTCTTGCCTTCATCCACGTAGTACGGCAGGGAGAAAGCCAGCAAATCCTCCACCTTGGCAATGAAATCCTTGGTCTGCTGATAGGAAAAAACAAAGTCACGCACCTCTGGCTGGAGGCCGGTTTTCCCCTTGAGTTCTGGGATATAGTAGGGGTTGGGCAGGAAACGCACATCAAACACCAGGTCGGCCTCCATGGGGATTCCATATTTGAATCCGAAAGACAGCACCGACACACTCATGGCGCGATCCTTGAGATCTCCGGCCACCAGATTGATAATAATGCCCCGCAGCTTGGCAGTCGGCAGCGCGGTGGTGTTGATGATGGCATTGGCACGATTGCGGATGGGTTCGAGGAGGCGCCGCTCCCGCTCCACAGCGCTGGCAAGCTCTGAACCATCCCGGGTGAGGGGGTGCTTGCGCCGCGTCTCCTTAAAGCGGTTGAGAATGGTGGCAGTATCCGCCTCCACAAAGAGGATGGTAAATTTCAAATGCATCTGATCCAGGCTGTCCAAAGCCTTGAAAAGTCCTTCGAAGGTAAGACTTCCGCGGACATCGGTAACCAGAGCCACCCGCTCATACCGGCCCTTGGTGGCCAAGCACAGCTGGGCAAACTGGGGAATGAGATCTGCAGGCATATTATCCACCACGTAAAAGCCCAGATCCTCCAAGAAGGAGGCCGTGGTGCTCTTACCTGCGCCGGAAAGGCCGGAAACAATTACGAATTGCATAGAAAATTCTCTCCTTCCTCCCGGAGAATGCGCACCTCCGGTTCCAGCTCCACGCCGCTTTTTGCCAAGACGGTATTGCGCACCAGCTCCATGGTTGCCAGAACATCTCGAGCCGTGGCGCCGCCGAGATTGACCACAAAGCCCGCATGCTTGGTAGACACCACTGCACCGCCTATGCCACACCCCTTGAGCCCGGCGGCCTCGATGAGCGCAGCAGCATAGCCCACCTTGGGGCGCTTGAAAGTGCTGCCCGCCGACGGGTATTCCAAAGGCTGGGAGGCGCGACGACGCTGGGCCAGCTCTTGCATGCGCCCGGCAATGGCCGCCGGATCCCCCGGAGCCAGGCGGAAAGTCGCCTGCAAGATCAAGGCATTGCGGCACTGAAAGGCACTGGTTCGGTAGGCAAAGCCCTGCTCACTCCCCACGGCGCGCCAGAGGCTTCCGTCGGGGAGAAGCGCTTGCGTCTCCACAGTCACATCCTTGAGTTCCCCACCATAGGCACCTGCATTCATATAGAGGCCACCGCCCACAGTACCAGGAATCCCATGGGCAAATTCCAACCCTGTGAGGCCTCTGGCTCGCGCAAAGTTGGCCAGCTGCGCCAGAGGAACGCCGCACTGGGCAGCGATCTCGCCGCCGGGTTGTGCCGCCAGTTCCCGCAGTCCCCGCGTATTCACCACCAGCCGCCGCAAGCCCTCATCTGGCGCCAGGACATTGGTGCCAGCGCCAAGAATCACAGGATGATGGCCTTTTTCCAGACAAAAGCGGTAGAGCGCCGTCAGTTCCGACGGCGTGGTCGGAAACGCCATGGGGGCAGGCCCGCCGATGGCAAAGGACGTATAATTGCGAAGCGGCTCAGCCTCCAGAAGTTTGAGCGCAGGGAACGCAAGCCGCAGTTGCTGTAGAAAATCCGTCTGCATTGTCAACGCCTCCGGGTGTTCAATACTTCTTATCATCTTACCATATTCTCACCGAAAAAGAAACTGCTTTCTGCCGGGAATTGCTGCCGCCGAGGTGCGAAAAGGGGCGGGAAATCCCGCCCCTTTTTCCGATATGATCTTAAAATTTGGGCGCATCAGCGTTTTGCTGGAAGAATTTGCTCAACTGCTCCGTAAATTCAGCGGCAGCATTGTAGCCCATGCGCTTCTGCCGATTGTTCATGGCGGCCACCTCAAAAATCACCGCCAGATTTCGACCCGGCGTCACCGGGACAGTGATAGACGGAATTTTGACGCCAAGGATATCCGTATATTGCGATTCCAAGCCCAGCCGATCATAGATCTCACCGTCCTGCCAGGGGACGATGTTGATGATGAGATCCACGCTGGCGCTGTCCTTGACGGCGCCCATACCAAACAGCTTGGCGACGTTGATGACGCCGATGCCTCTGAGCTCGATATAGTGCCGCAGCACGTCCGGCGCGCCGCCGATGAGCTCACTGGAGGAGATACGCTTGAGTTCCACAGCATCATCCGCCACCAGACGGTGGCCGCGCTTGACCAACTCGACGGCAGCTTCACTCTTGCCGATACCGCTGTCGCCCAGGATGAGGATGCCCTCGCCGTAGATCTCCACCAGGACGCCGTGGCGCGTAATCCGGGGCGCCAGGAAGGTCTTGAGGGAGGTAATCAGGCTGGAGACGATATAGGAGGTGGAATCCTGGCTGCGCAGCAGAGTGATGTCGTGCTTTTTGGCCATCTCCAGGCACTCCGGGAGCGGCTCTAAGTTGCGGGCTATCACAAGGGCCGGGATTTTATAAGAGAAAAGATGATCAAAGATAATCGCCCGCTGCTCACTGGAGAGCTTTTGGAGATAGCTGGTCTCCACATTGCCCAATACCTGCAGGCGCATGGGCTCGAAATGATCGAAGAAGCCGGCCAACTGCAGCCCCGGACGGCTGACATCGTCCACAGTGATATGGATCCGAGAAAAATCCTCCGCCTTGTGCAGCGGGATCAGATGAAATTCCTCCACCAGACTTGTGAGAGGAACGCTGTAGATAAACTCCAAAGATCTCACCTCTCGGTCATTATACCCGTTT
>CALXCW010000130.1 GCA_944386905.1 uncultured Oscillospiraceae bacterium | reverse complement strand
CCGCTCATCAAGAGCTTCGGCGCAGCCCCGGCCTCATAGAGCTTGAGCCCCATCTCCAGCCGGTCGCGGAGCATCAGCGAAGGCGTCCCATCCGGCCGGACGCCGCAGCCCAACACCAAGATGGCATCCACCTGCTCCAGCGCGGCGGCATCCTCTGCCGTCATCAGATAAGGCTTGGCCTGAAAGCACACATAAATGCTCAACCCAGCGGCCGCCAGGGCGCACACCAGCGCCAGGGCCGCCGCCACGGCGCCCAGCCGCAGCAGCCTTTTCCTCATGGCCAGTAGCGCCGATGGGCCCGGACAAGGCAGACGCCATACCAGATTATCACGGCCAGCGGCACCAAAATCAGCGCGCCGAATTCCACCAAAAAGCCCAGCCAATCCTGGGTCTGGGCCCAGTCGCGGATGATCCCCGTATAGCTGTCCACCACACCGGTGCCGCCGCTGATGACCGTGGCAATGCCGAGGATCAATGTCCTCGGCCGGATGTAGGCAACATAGGTCTCTTCGTCGAGACACTGGGCCGCCGTGCGCTCCCTGGGCATCACCAGAGAGTTATCAAAAAGCTTCCCGGCCAGCAGCTTAAACCAGGTGTACAGTGCATAAATGCCGCAGCCCAGGGTAATGATATTGACAACTACGTCAAAGCCTCGATCCATGGCTTATTCCTCCTGTGTTTCCTCTTTCTTCTCCTGGGACGCAGCGCCCTTTTTCGCTTCGGCGCGGTGACGCACCAGGTCAGACAGCAGCACGCCGCCTACAGCGAAAAACAGCAGTGCGCCCATACTGCTGATGATCACGGCAAAGACATCGCCCGACGCCCAGTGACTCTTGAGATTGATCAAGAGTACTACGCCTAAAAACAGCAGCGCCGCACCGAGAATGGCGCTAAACGCCATCTTTTGCCTGGTCTCCCGGCCGGGCCTTTGTTTTTGCTTCATGCCTCTGCCTCCATTCTACAGTGTTCGATATTATTTTACAGGATTTCACCGGCAGAGTAAAGAAGTTAGGGGAAGAATTTATAGAATATTAACCTTTTCCGTGGGAGCTCCGTGGGCGCGGAAGTATTCGATCATTTCCCCGGTGAGGCTGATTGCCGAGTGGTCGTGGGGGATATCCGCCCGGGCATACCAAGCCGCCTCGGAGAGTTCGTCCTCCTGCAGGGTAATTTTGTCCGACCCGCGGAGTCGGGCAAAGAAGCCGAAAAGCAGCGTGTCGGTAAACACCCAAGGCTGGGATTTGTAGAACACCAGTTCATCCACCGCAAGGCCCACTTCCTCCATTACCTCCCGGCGCACCGTGTCCTCAATGCTCTCACCGATCTCGTTGAACCCAGCAACCAGGGCATAGCGGGTGAAGGGTCGTCCCCGGTAACGGGTGAGCACCAGCCGCGCACCGTCGTGCACCGCCACGATCACACCGGGGCAGATTTTGGGATAGACCGTCAGCCCGCAGCGGGGACAGACCTGACTGCGTTCTGTCGCGCCGTGGCGCATTTCTCCGCCGCAGCGGCCGCAGAAGCGGTTGGCGCTGTACCATCGCCACAGGCTCTCCCCTGCCCCCAGGGCAAAGAGCTGCTCATCAGGGGTCAGCTCCCGCAGCTTTCCCGTGGGACGGTAGGAGAAGCTCTCCGGCGCCGCAGGAGGGGAGCCCTCCCAGAGGTAGAACCCCCGCTGATCCACCGAAAAGAGCCGCCAAAGCCGCCCCGGCGGCAGCTGCTCCACAGCGGGCAGAACCAGCCGCCCTTCCGCTGTCCGGCAGAGCACGCCATCGTCGGAAAAAGCCAGCACTGCATCCTGGCGCTGGGGTGCGGCAGTTGAAAATTGGTTATGGTAGATATGGGGGGCAATGTCCTGAATCACGGCGCCACCTCACGGAAAAATGCCTCAATGGCTGCCCGGTCTGCCCGGACGGAACCCTGCACAAAGTCCGGCCTGCCGCCGCCCCGGCCATTAAGGGCACCGTTCAGGGCGGCAGTCAGGGCCTTTAAGTTGCCGCCGCTCTGCGCGATGGCATAGGAATAGCCCTCCTCTGCCGGAGAAAAGACGGCGCAGCGCCCGCCGCAGCGCGCCTTCACCGCATCGCACAGCCGGCGCACCCCATCAGGGCGCAGACCCTCCTCAAAAAGCAGCACGTCGCCCGCGCCAGCCAGTGCCGAAGCCCGCAGGGAAAAGCACTGCTCCTCTGCCCGGGCGGCCCGCAGCTTGGTATTCTCCAGCTCCTGGCTCAGCCGGGCCACAGCCTGGGCCGTCTCCAGAGGTTTGGCCGAGAGGGCGGCGGAAACCGCTCGGTTCTGCCCCATCACCTGGGAGAGATACGCAAACGCCGGAGCCCCGGCCAACATCTCAATTCGCACACCCTCGTGGAATTTCTGGCAGGTGAGGAGCTTAATCACCCCCACCTCACCGGTGTGTGTGACATGGGTGCCGCAGCAGGCGCACAGGTCCACCCCTTCAAACTCCACCAGCCGCACGGCTCCTTCGATGGGCTTCTTGCTGCGGTATGGCAGCCTGGGCAGTTCTTCCGCCGTGGGCCAGAACACCCGTACCGGCCGGTTTTCCCAGATCACCCGGTTGGCAGCCCACTCCACCTCCTCCAGCGCCTGGGGTGGAATCGGGCCGTCAAAGTCAATGGTCACTGCGTCGCGGCCCATGTGAAAGCCCACGTTGTGGTAGCCATAGCGGGCGAAAATCAGTCCCGAGACAATGTGCTCTCCGCTGTGCAGCTGCATCAGGCTGCGGCGGCGGTCAAAATCGATCTTGCCGGTCACAGTTCTGCCCACCTCCAGGGGCTCTTTGAGGTAGTGGACAATCTCGCCGTTCTCGGTGTGGACATCCTCCACCGCAATGCCATCCAAGGTGCCCCGGTCAGCGGGCTGACCGCCGCCCTCGGGATAAAAGGCAGTGCGGTCGAGACACACGTGGTAGCCATGCTTGCCCGCCTCGCAGGTCAGCACCCGAGCCGTAAAGGCGGACAGATAGACGTCTTGTTCAAATAACTTCTCCGTGGCCATGGCAGGGCTCCTTTCGCCGCCCGGCACTCTCTGGGCGGGATTCGCGCTTTTTCAACATTATAGCAGATACGGCTCGGAAAGAAAATGCCTGCCGGCGGTTTTTCATCCGAGGGGCGGGATATTTCTTGAAATTGGTGTTTTGCCCTTGCAATCTGTCCGCCGTTAGGCTACTATGGAAGTAGTCAAAAACCAGCCGATCTGGAGGTATGCCCCTATGAAAAAGCCTACCCTGGTCATTATGGCTGCCGGCATGGGCAGCCGCTTCGGCGGTCTCAAACAGATGACGCCTGTGGATCCCCAAGGACACTTTCTCATGGATTTCTCCATCTATGACGCCCTGCGCGCCGGGTTCGGCCGGGTGGTCTGCATCATCAAGCCGGAGATGCAGGCCGACTTCGAAGCCAGGATCGGTACGCGGGTTCGCGGCCATATCGAGCTTCTCTATGCCCATCAGACTCTGGATCAGCTCCCGGCGGGCTTTTCTCTGCCAGCCGGGCGAGTCAAACCCTGGGGCACCACCCACGCTGTGCTCTGTGCCGCGCCGCTGTTGGACGGCCCCTTTGCCGTCATCAACGCCGACGACTTCTACGGCGCCGAGGCCTTCGCCGCCATGGCCGCCTTTCTCCAGGCTGGGCACGGCCCCACGGAGCATGCCATGGTGGGATATGCCCTGGGCAACACTCTTACAGCCTTTGGCTCCGTCTCCCGCGGTGTGTGCACCGTGGACGCACAGGGCCATCTGGCCTCGGTGCACGAGCATAAGCGCATTTTCCTTCGCCCCGACGGCCCCGCCTACACCGAGGATGGAACAGTCTTCTCGCCTCTCTCCCCCGCAGATCTGGTGTCAATGAACCTCTGGGGCTTCCAGCCGGAGATTCTGCCCTACTTTGCCGAAACCTTCCAGGCCTTTCTCTCCGGCCTCACCGAAGAGACCGCCGCCACCGGCGAATCCCTCATCTCCCACCTGATCGACGGGATGATCGCCGCGGGCCGGGGCAGTGTGACCGTGCTCTCCACCGGCGCTCGCTGGCACGGCGTCACCTATCGCGAGGATCTGCCGGGGGTAACGGCAGCCATCGCTGCGGAAAAAGCCGCGGGGCGCTACCCCGATACGCTCTGGGAAAACTCCTGACACACAGGATTCCAACATAGCCGCGCATCCAGTGACAACACATGAGGAGGAATGTATCATGCTTCACGTCAACATCATTCGCGCTGAAAACCCCGAGGCCGCGGGCAAGCTGGCCGCCGATCTCTTTGAAACCCTGATCCGCACCAAGCCTGCCTGCCTGCTGGGTCTTGCCACCGGCTCCACCCCCCTGCCCCTCTACCGGGAGCTCATCGCCCGGGAAAAAGCCGGCAAGATTGACTTCTCCCGCGTCCGCTCGGCCAACCTGGATGAGTACAAGGGCCTGGCGCCGGATCATCCCCAGAGCTACCGCTACTTTATGCAGGAGAACCTCTTCAACCACATCTCCATTAAACCCGAGAACACCATCGTCCCCGACGGTCTGGCCACCGATCCCCAGGCCATGTTCGAGGCCTATGAGCAGCAGATCGAAGCCTGGGGCGGCGTAGACCTGCAGCTCCTCGGCATCGGCCACGACGGCCACATCGGCTTCAACGAGCCCACCGACCATTTCCCCAAAATGACCCATGAGGTGGAGCTCACCGCCATGACCCGCGAGGCCAACAAGCGCTTCTTCGCCTCCCTGGATGAAGTGCCCACTGCTGCCTTCACCATGGGCATCGGCACAGTTATGGCCGCGCGAAAGGTGTTGCTGATCGCCACCGGCGCCGACAAGAAGGAGATCCTCCACAAGTCCTTCTTCGGCCCCGTCACCCCCGAGGTGCCCGCCTCCATCCTCCAATTCCACCCCGACGTCACCGTGATCTGCGACAAAGCTGCCTGGGGGGAATAAGCCATGGCTGTGAAACGCTATCGCAATGCCCTCATTTATCATGATTTTTCGCTGCGCACCGGCGGGTTTTCCGTGGAAAACGGGCGCTTCCTCCAGGTGGGGCTGGACGAGCCCGACGGTGAGGATCTCCATGGCGCCCTGGTCATCCCCGGCCTCATCGACATCCACACCCACGGCAACTCCGGCTGCGA
>CALXCW010000129.1 GCA_944386905.1 uncultured Oscillospiraceae bacterium | reverse complement strand
GCGCCAGTAGCTCAGCTGGATAGAGCAACTGCCTTCTAAGCAGTAGGTCAGGGGTTCGAGTCCCTTCTGGCGTGCCAGTTCCTGCAGGCATTGCGCAGGGCAAGATGAATATGGTGGATGTGGCGCAGTTGGTTAGCGCGCCAGATTGTGGCTCTGGAGGCCGAGGGTTCGAATCCCTTCATCCACCCCATTCTTTTTTCATCAGTCGAAGGCCCGTGCCCTTGCAGCCAACATTGGGATGTCGCCAAGCGGTAAGGCAACGGACTTTGACTCCGTCATGCGTAGGTTCGAATCCTGCCATCCCAGCCAAACATTCCCCCTCGGGCGGAATGTTTTCGCCATTCCGGCCCTGCCCCGGCAGCGGCTTTTTTCATAGTGCCACGACCCGCTAGCTCAGTCGGCAGAGCACCTGCCTTTTAAGCAGGGTGTCCGGAGTTCGAATCTCCGGCGGGTCACCACGTCGGAGCAAGCGTCATATCGCTTGCTCCGACTTTTTTACAAAAGTCAGAGCGCGCTCATTTTGCTGCTCCTCCTTTCCAGATCGCAACCGCTTGCGCTGGGTTGTGATCTGGTTTGGGGTGTAGATTTGGAAGCCGTGGCATCTATAGTGTTGCGATGTTCCACGTCGGAGCAAAGTCCGCTTTGCTCCGGCGCTTTTTTATGCTCACGCACAAAAAAGCGTCATTCGCCCGCTCCTTTGCGCCTTCTTTATCGCAACCGCTTGCGCTTGGCCGTGATTTGGGTTCGGGTGCGGGCCTGCAAGCATGTCCTCGAAACCGTTCATCCGTATCAAAGCAGAAAAACCTACAAGCAACGGCTTCCTTCTCTGCAAAGGGGAATGGAAGTCGCCCGCAGGATGTTTGCCAACGACGTTCCATGTTTGACCTGCCTTTTCGCTTAAAACATCGCATAATATACGGTTCCACGCATCATTGCAACTGCCCGCATAACCGCGGAAATATTGAAAGTGCGCTGTCATCGTGGCAGCAGCCTGGTTGCCGGGCATTCATTGCAGGCGGCATACTGCCCCGCGCTCTTGTTCGCTCTGTCGGCGAAATGGGCTGGACGCAAAATGCGGCCATACCGGAGGCAGCCGGGGTTTGCGTCCCTTGTCCGGAAATCCAGCTCGACGAAACCGGGCCGTCGTGCTATAATAGCGGCAAATTGGAGCGTACGGCGCATCCTCCGGGCGCGCGCAAACGCCACGCCGGCAATACAAATCTACGTTGAGGTTGATAACATGGTCAAAATTCTCTTTGTCTGCCTTGGGAACATCTGCCGCAGTCCCATGGCGGAGTTTGTGATGAAGAAGCTGGTGGAAGAAGCGGGGCTCTCAAATTGTGTCTATGTGGAGTCCGCCGCCACCAGCGCCGAAGAGATCGGCAATCCGGTCTATCCCCCCGCCCGACGGGAACTCCTCAAGCACGGTATCGACTGCACGGGAAAAGCCGCCCGGCAGCTGCGCCGCCGCGACTATCCCCAGTTTGACCTGCTTATCGGCATGGATCGGGCCAACCTGCGGGCCATGCAGCGCATCTGCGGCGGCGATCCGGAGCACAAAATGCGCCTGCTTCTGGACTTCATCCCCCGGGGCGGCGAGGTGGCCGATCCCTGGTACACCGGCGACTTTGAAACCACCTGGCAGGATGTGGAGGAGGGCTGCCGGGGTGTACTGGCGGAAATCCGCCGCCGAGAGGGCGCGTGAAAGGCCATGCACACTTTTTTTCGCCGTGCATAAACTAAGAATGGCCATGGCCAGAAAGGAGACACACTTTATGGCAACGAATATGACCCCTGAGATGCTCGGCGAAACCCAGACCTGTCCCTCCATTGGCTATCAGTCCGCCTCGGTCTGTGTGCCTGTCACGGTCACGCCCTTTGCCCAGACCGGCCTCACCACCACCAAGTGCTGCGGCGCGGCGGTGGTCACCCCCGGCAACGCTGTGTGCGGCGGCGTGAAGAACGGCTCGTGTGTGTTTACCATCACCCAGGATATCTGCGTGGCAGTACCTGTGGAGTTTGGTGCTGTGGCCACGGTGGGCGATCCCTCCGTCAGCTGCAACGACGCCTCGGCCGACGATATCTGCACCTCCTGCGGTACCGTTCCGCCGCTTCCCGAAGTATAATGCTTTTGCCGCCGTCTCAAAAAAGAGACGGCGGCTTTTTTATTCCAAGCCGGGTTCCAGGGACTGGCCCTGTCGGCCTTGGGAACGGCGGCGGGTGGAGAGCACCGCTGCACAAAAAGCCGTGAAGGGCGCCACCGACACCAGGCCGAAGGAGCCCAAAATGGTGTGCACCAACTCGGCAGCCACATATTTATAATTTAAAATATGGCTGATGGGCGTGCCCTGGGCCATAAACACCATCAGCAGCGCCACATAGCCGCCGGAATAGGCAAAGAGCAGCGTGGTGGTCATGGTGCCCATGGCGGCCCGGCCTACAGCGAAGCCCGAGGCCATGACCTCGCGCCACCGGAGATCCGGCCGCTTCTGCACCACCTCCCACACCGCCGAAGTGATATCCACGCTCAGATCCATCACCGCACCCGACGCTCCCAAGAAAATCGAGGCCATGAAGATCCGGGTGAGATCCAGATGCTGATAGCCGCTGTAGAGCAGACTCTCGGAGTAGGCCATCACCGCCCCATGGATTTGGAGCTTTCGGGTGAAAAACAGGCCCAGCGCCGCGGTGACCGCAATACCCAGAAAAGAGCCGCTTACCGCCGCGGCGCACCGCCGGTCAAAGCCGTAGACCAGGGCAATAATCAGCACCGTCAGCCCCAGGGTGAGAGCAAGGCCCAGCCATACCGGATCGGCCCCCCGGAGATAGAGGGGAATGAGCACCTTCCAGATGGCCAGCACCGTGACCACAAAGGACAAAATGGCCCGGAGACCGCCAGGCCCGGCAAATAGCAGCAGAAAGACCGCAAACAGCGCCGCCATCACCGCCTCCCAGCCCAGGCGGTCGTGGTCGGACATGGTGACATTGGTGATCTCGCCGCCGTCGTGGCTCACCACCACCAGAGCCCTGTCGCCGACCGCAAAGAGCTTGTCCTGCTCCAAGGAGCCATTGAGCAGGTTCACCGCCGTGACGGTTCTCCCCCGGAAGGCCCCATTCAACAGCTCCACCGTACAGCGCTGCTCGCCGGAGCGCACCAGGCCGGTGTCCAGAATGGTGGAGTTGTCCACCTCCAGCACCCGTGCTGAACAGCGCTCGGCCTCCTGGTAGAGCTGCGCGTCCTCGTAGCCCGTGGGCAGGGCCAACAGCGCCAAAATCATCAAAAGGCACACCGCCACCGGCGCCCACCGGCGGCGCGTCTCATGGGAAATGGGATTAGGCATATCGTCCTCCTATCGGCGAAAACACCCGGAGGGCGGCGCCCTCCGGGTGACGGGTGGGTGGAATTACTGGATTTCCAGCAGGGCCGCCAGCTTGTGGTAGACCTGGGTGTTGTCATAGTAGCCGCCGAAGGCCTCGCTGCCCACGCCCTGGGCCAGCACGGCCACGGGCAGGCCCGTGTGGCTGTAAGAGGTAAAGGACACGCCGGACTTGTTGTTGATGATGTGGGTCAGCGTCACGCTGAAGGGCTCATAGGTGCCGTAGAGCACATACTCGGCCTGCTGGGCGTAGCCGGTTTCGGTGCCGCTTACGCTCTTTTCATAGGCGGTTTTAAGAAGCTCCAGCTCGTAATCGGTGAGCACCAGCTTGTCGCCCTCGTCGCCCTCGGTCTTGAGGCCGAAGAGCGCCGTCACATCGGCCATGGCCTCTTCAAAAGAGGTCTTGTTCTCCTTGTAGGCGGCGACATAGTCGCTGTCGAACTTGGCAAAGGAGATCTTCTGATTCTCCAGAAGGTTGAGGTAGGTGTCGTAGTCGGTGCCGGCAAAGCCGATGGTCAGACCGCCGGTCTCGTGGTCGCCGGTCACCAGAATCAGCGTCTCTTCGGGGTGCTCGGCCGCAAAGTCGATGGCCACCTGCACCGCGTCGGCCAATGCCTTGGTGTCGTGGATGGAAGAGGCGGCGTCGTTGGCGTGGCAGGCCCAGTCGATCTTGCCGCCCTCGCACATGAGGAAGAAGCCGTTGTCGTTGTCCAGCACTTCGATGCCCTTGGCAACATGGTCGGCCAGAGACCACATCTCGTCGGTGCGGTCGAGTTCGTAGGCCATGGCGTCGCCATCGGCCAGATTCTCGTCAATGATCATCACAGGGCCGTCGGTCACGGCTTCGGCCTCCGCCTGGGTTTTTACCACGGTGTAGCCCGCGGCTTCGGCCAGGACATAGAGATCCTCCTGATCACCCTCAGCGCCGGTGGGCTTTAAGAACGCACCGCCGGAGAAGTAATCAAAACCGGAGTCGATGAGCTCCAGGCCGATCTCATAGTAGTTATTACGGCTGGCCTGGTGGGCATAGAAGGCAGCGGGGGTAGCATGGTTGAGGTTCACCGAGGAAATCACGCCGATCTCCCAGCCCTTCTGGGCCTTGAGCTGCTCGGCAATGGTCTCATAGGCGGTGGAGCCGGTCTCATCCATGTTGATGGTGCCGGAATAGGTCTTGTGGCCCGTGGAGAGAGACGTGGCCGTGGAAGCCGAGTCGGGGCAGAAGCTGTTGGAGTCGTAGGTCACAGCGGAGCCCGCCACGGGGAAGTTCATAAAGTTGAGGTACTCGGGGCCATCGAGAATCGCGCCCTGATTGTCGTCCAGACTGGGCTCAGCCTGCCAGTAGTCGGCATCGTTGAGGGCGCCCAGATAATCGCTGGTGGACTGGATCTGGGGATAGCTCATGCCGTCGCCGATGAATAAGAATACATATTTAGGCGCGGCGGGGGCCTCCTCCGCCGGGTCGGCAGTCTGCTCCTGCATCTCAGGGGCGGGGTCGGCGGTATCCTGCTGGGTGGTGGTCTGGGTGTTGTCGGCTTCGTTGTCCGCGGCGGGCGCTTCATTGGCGCAGCCTGCCAGCAGCGAGGCGCACAGCGCCAGGGAAAGAAGCATGGCGATCAGTTTCTTCATGGATCTCGTTTCCTCCAATTTCTTGCTTTGTCTTTGGGCTGTATGGAACGGTTTTATTGTATCCAGAACGCGTTAACTTCGCCATCTTTCCCAGGTAAAAGGCCGGTAAATTCTGTTCAGGCCGGCCGCGCCGGATCC
>CALXCW010000128.1 GCA_944386905.1 uncultured Oscillospiraceae bacterium | reverse complement strand
GAAACCACGCGGGACAACCACAGCTTCACCGGCTGGTACGCTGACCCCGAACTCACCGAGCGCATCACGGAAATCACGCTGCTGCAAGATGCCCATGTCTATGCCGGTTGGCGCTATGAGGCCAAGCCCCAGCCGCCCAAGCCCACCGATCCCTCGGATACGCCGACATTGACCACCGACGATCACTTTTCTTACATTGCCGGTTATCCCGACGGCACAGTACGTCCTGAAGCAGAGATCTCCCGCGCCGAGGTAGCCACTATCTTCTTCCGGCTGCTCTCTCCCGCTTCTCGGGCGCAATTCTGGAGCGAGGAAGCAAATTTCTCCGACGTGGACGATAACGCCTGGTACTTCAATGCCGTTGCCACCATGGCCAATGCCGGTGTTCTGGAAGGCTATCCCGATGGTACTTTCCGCCCGAACGGCGCCATCACCCGCGGAGAATTTGCCGCCATCTCCGCCCGGTTCCTCTCGGAGCCCTACTCAGGCCCCAACCTCTTTTCTGATATCGATGGTCACTGGGCAGCAACATACATCAACCAGGCCGCTGAGGCCGGATGGATTCACGGCTACGGCGACGATACCTTCCGCCCCGAGCAGCCCATCTCCCGCGCCGAGGCCATGACGCTCATCAACGCCATGCTGGGCCGCAAGCCCCACCGCGATTTTCTCCTTTCGGACGCCCGCCCCTGGCCGGACAATGCTCCGGATGCCTGGTACTACGCCCAGGTGCAGGAGGCCACCTATTCCCACACCTACCAATTCCCGGATGGGCAAGCCTTTGAACACTGGGTTGCGCTCCTCGAAAATCCCGACTGGGCCGCGCTGGAAGCGCAGTGGCGGCTTGATTACGCCAGACCATAAAACCGGCACATAATCTCTCCCTCCTTCATAGGATGTTTGGAAGCCACAGCCTCCTGGCTTCTTCCGCATCCTAGGAAGGAGGGACTTTTTTGGTTCAATTCGACCATGTACAAAAGCGTTATCAGTCCCCCAACGGGGAGATCTCCGCTCTGGAGGACGTGACCTTCTCCGTCGTAGAAGGAGATTTTGTGAGTATTGTCGGCCCGTCGGGCTGTGGAAAATCCACTCTGCTCTCTATTGCAGTGGGCTTAGAGCAGCCCTCCGGCGGCCAGGTATACATGGATGGCCTGCCGGCTTCCCAGGCCGTATCCCGCATTGGCTACATGCCCCAGCGCGACGAGCTCTTTCCCTGGCGCACCATTTGGAGCAATGTGACCCTGGGGTTGGAAATTCGCGGTCAAAAAGATGAGGCGCACACACGACGGGTGGAGGAATTGCTGGAACGCTACGGCCTGATGGGCTTTCGCAGCAAGCTTCCGGGGCAGCTCTCCGGCGGCATGCGCCAGCGCTGTGCCCTGATCCGCACCCTTGCCACCGACCCCGGTCTGCTGCTTCTCGACGAGCCCTTCTCGGCCCTGGACTACCAGACCCGCCTGTCTGTCTCCCATGATATTCACGCCATGATCCGCCAGGAAAAAAAGACCGCCATCCTGGTAACCCACGATATCTCCGAGAGCATCAGCATGTCCGACCAGGTGGTGGTACTCTCCGCCCGGCCGGGACGGGTCAAATCCATCCACGATCTCACGGAGCTGCGGGGACTCAGCCCCATGGAACGCCGTGAGCACCCCCAGTTTTCTCGATACTTTAACGCCATATGGAAGGAGTTGGAGCTCAGTGCCTGAACAGCTCTCTCCCGAGCGGCGCAGCTATTTAAGTCACCTGCGCCGGGACACCCGATTGGTGCATCTGGCGCAAGTGCTGTTGCTGGTTGGCTTTTTTGCCCTGTGGGAAGCCGCCTCCAGGGCCGGCTGGATTGATTCTTTTCTTCTCAGCAGCCCCAGCCGCATGGCCTCCACCTTGGCCGGTCTCTGGCGCAGCGGAGAGCTGTGGCTCCATCTGGGCACCTCTTGCCTGGAGACCGTGGTAGGCTTTCTTCTGGGTACAGCTACCGGCACAGTGATCGCCGTGGCCCTCTGGCTGAGCCCTCGGCTATACCGTGTTCTCGACCCATATCTCGTTGTACTCTCCGCCCTGCCCAAGACAGCGCTGGGGCCGGTGTTTATCGTGTGGATCGGCGCAGGGCCGGAATCCATCATCGCCATGACCCTGGCCATTTCCCTGGTGGTCACCATTCTGGAAATGCACAATGGCTTCCTCGCCACCGACGCAGGGAAACTGCGGCTGATCGAAACCATGGGCGCCAGTCGCCGTCAGGTGCTCTTTAAGCTGGTGCTGCCGGCCAACTTCGCCACATTTATCAACGCCCTCAAGGTCAATGTGGGGCTTTCCTGGGTAGGCGTCATCATGGGGGAATTTCTGGTATCCCGGGCAGGGCTCGGGTATCTCATTGTCTATGGCTCCCAGGTGTTTCAGATGGATCTGGTGATGGCATCGGTGCTGCTGCTGGCAATTGTGGCAGCGGCGATGTATCAGCTCATCCGTCTCCTGGAGATGGCTATAAAAAAGCATATGGAGGGTTCTCAATGAAAAAATGGATCGCAATTATCCTCGCCGCCCTGGCGGCCCTGGCCTGCGTGGGCTGCGCAAGCCAGGATACGCCGCTGACCACCGTGACGCTCAGCGAAGTCACCCATTCGGTGTTCTACGCACCGCAATACGTGGCCATGACCCAGGGTTTCTTCGCTGAGGAAGGTCTGGAACTGGAACTCTTGAACGGCGGCGGCGCCGACAAGGTGATGACTTCTGTGCTCACCGGCGAGGTGGAGATCGGCCTGGCCGGCCCCGAGGCCTGCATCTATGTGCTGCTGGAAGGGCGGGAGAATCCTCCCCAGATTTTCGCCCAGCTCACCCGCCGTGACGGCAATTTTCTGATGGGCCGCACCGACGAGGACTTCTCCTGGGAAAACCTCAAAGGCAAGACCATCATCGGCGGACGCAAGGGTGGCGTACCGGAGATGACGCTGGAGTATGTAATGAAACAAAATGGGGTTGTCCCCCAGGTGGATGCCGTCGTGGACACCACGGTGCAGTTTAACATGATGGCAGGCGCCTTCTCCGGCGGTAACGGCGACTATGTCACGCTCTTTGAACCCACCGCCACCGAGATGGAGCTGGCAGGACAGGGCTACATTCTCTGTTCTATCGGCGAGGAGAGCGGCGAAATTCCCTACACAGCCTATTTTGCCGCCGGTGACTATATGGAACAGCATCCCGACATCATTCAGAAATTCACCAACGCCATCTACAAGGGCCAGCAGTGGGTAATGTCTCATACCGACGCCGAGGTAGCCGAGGCGCTGGCGCCTCACTTCCCCGACACCGACCTCTCGGTGCTGGAGACGGTATCTGCCCGCTATCGCTCCATCGGGGCGTGGAATGAGACGCCCTTTATGGGGGAAGAGGGCCTTGACCGGCTCCAGGACGTGATGGAAGAAGCCGGTGAGTTGGAGCAACGGGTTAATTTCGACGACCTGGTAGACAACAGCTTCGCTGAGACAGCGGTCAATCCCTGATGTAGGCATTCCGCCGGGCCGTGACGGCCCGGCGGAGTATGGCGCCTTGTGGGTTCTCCACAAGTTTTTCCCCATTCTTAAGGGAAACTTAACACTTTCCCATATTTATTTTTAAAGGGTTTTCTTGTACAATGGGGACAGATCAAAAAAGCCGCCGGTTTTATTTGTCTCAGATGCAGTTTGGATGCAAGATCGTTGTATATGAAAGATAGACATAAAAAAATCATCGCCGCAAGCGGCATCGCTTTGTTTGTCCTGCTCTCAGGTGCCGTATTCTGGTTTGTGGGGAAACCCCTCCTGGCCTTCGTCTCGGAGCCGGAGAAATTTCGCCTTTGGGTGGACAGCCATGGCCTCTGGGGCCGTCTGGCCTTCCTGGGCATGATGCTTTTGCAGATCTTTGTGGCCATCATCCCCGGCGAGCCGCTGGAGATCGGCGCCGGCTACGCCTTCGGCGCCGTGGAGGGGACGCTGCTGTGCCTTTTGGGCGCCGGGATCGGCAGCTGTTTGGTCTTTCTCTTTGTGCGCCGCTTCGGCGTCAAAGCGGTGGAAGTATTCATCCCCCAAGAGAAGATCGCTTCGCTGAAATTCTTACAAAATACGCGCCGGGTCTATCTCTTTATGACTGTAGCTTTTTTACTGCCCGGCACGCCCAAGGACGTGCTGTGCTACTGTGCCGGCCTCACCTCCATCCGTTTTTCCCACTTCCTGGTCATCTCCAGTATCTGCCGTCTTCCCTCGGTCATCACCTCTGTGGTGGGCGGCAACGCCCTGGGCAGCGGCGACTGGCAGGCTGCTATCTGGATCTTCTTAGTTACCATGGCCGTGAGCATTTTGGGTCTTTTACTCTACAACCGTATCTTGCGATACAGAGAGGAACATCATCATGGAGCCAATTGAAATCATCCGCATCATTAACTTTACCCTGGCAACGCTCTTCGTCATCTGCTATGCCTATCAATTCATCTATCTGGCCATCCCTTTTCTCAAAAAAGACAAGCCCCACGGCCCCGTCAAGTTTCATCGCTATGCCGTGCTGATCTCCGCTCGCAATGAGCAGGCCGTCATAGGCCACTTGCTTGACTCCATCCGTGCCCAGGACTACCCCAGCGATCTGGTGACCACCTTCGTCATCGCCGACAACTGCACCGACGCAACCGCCCGCGTGGCCCGGGAGCACGGCGCTGTGGTCTATGAGCGCTTCAATCGCGTAAAAGTCGGCAAGGGCTACGCTCTGAAGGAGCTCCTGGCCCATATCGACGACGACTTCGGCCCCATTTTTGACGGTTTCTTCGTCTTTGACGCCGACAACCTTCTGGAGCCGGACTACATCACCCAGATGAACCGCACGTTCTCCGATGGCTATGAGATCATCACCAGTTACCGCAACTCAAAAAACTACGCCGACAACTGGGTCTCCTCTGGTTATGCCCTGTGGTTCCTCCGGGAAGCTGCCTTCCTCAACCACTCCCGGCACCTTTTAAAGACAAGCTGCGCTGTCTCCGGCACAGGTTTCTGCTTCAGCCGCCGGATTCTTAACCAGCGGGGCGGCTGGAACTTCTTCCTCCTCACCGAAGATATTGAGTTTACCATTGCCAATGTCATCGCCGGAGAGCGCATCGGCTACTGCAAGGATGCCGTGTTCTACGATGAGCAGCCCACCACCTTCCGCCAGTCCTGCCGTCAGCGTATGCGCTGGGCCAGAGGCTATATGCAGGTATTCGG
>CALXCW010000127.1 GCA_944386905.1 uncultured Oscillospiraceae bacterium | reverse complement strand
TCGCCAACACCGCGCCCGGCAGCAGGGAAAACACCAGTGCCAGGGCCAGCAGCAACGAGAGAAGGGCGTGCTTCTTCATTTCTCATTCCTCCAGGTGAGTTGATTTTTATGCGCGCAACAATCAATATTTTGTTGCGCAATCCTGCGTTCTCACTATTTCCAGTTTAACGTCCTTTGAGCTCTGCGTCAACCGGCGCAAGTCCCAATAATGTCGAGGAATTTTTGTGCAATTCTCCACAGGCTTTGTCAGGCAAAATGCGCAATATATGCGCAACTACTGAATTAGCTGGGATAGACTGGAAAAAATTTCTCCCTTCTGCCAAAATCTAGGCGCTCGCTTTGACAGCTGTGGCTCGGCGGTGGTAAAATATACTCTAATAGCGTGTTTGAAAACGAACGCCGGGATGGGCGTCCGACGGCGCGCCGCCGCTGCGGCGCTGTGGATGGGAGGGATGGACATGACCGCGCAAGAGGCTCCCGCCGGAGCTTCATCGCAGGAATCCGGCAGCGCATGCCGGGGCAGTACAGTGGATCCCACAGGGATCAGAGGAAAAGGAGGTATTCATGTCCCATCACATCCGCCATCACCATCACCGTAAACCCACCGCCGCCGAGGCCTATGTGTGCATCGCGCTGGTCGGCGTTTGCATCGTCGCCACCCTGCTGCTGGGTGCGCCCATTCAAATGGGCATTCTGCTGGCCACGGCCGTGGCCTTTCTCCTGGCGCTGCGCCTGGGCTTCTCCTGGGAGGAGATGGAGCAGGCCATCTGTGAGCGCCTGGGCCGCATGGGCTCCACCATGCTCATCATGTGGCTCATCGGCATGCTCCTGGGCGCCATGCTCTTCAGCGGCCTCATTCCCATGCTGGTCTACTACGGCTTCCAGCTCATCGACCCCAGGTATCTCTATCTGGGCGCCTTCCTGGCGTGCACCATCATGTCCACCATGACCGGCTCCAGCTGGTCGGCGGCGGGCACGGCAGGCGTGGTCTGCATCGCCCTGGCCCAGGGCCACGGGGCCAACCTGGGCATTATGGCCGGCGCCATCATCGCAGGCTCCGTCTTTGGCGACAAGATCTCCCCCATGTCCGAGACCACCAATCTGGCTCCGGCCTGCGCCGGTACGGATCTCTGGTCGCACATCTACTCCCAGATGTGGACGACCATCCCAGCCTGGGTTCTGGCTGCGGTGCTCTACACCGTGCTGGGCATGCGCTTCTCGCCCCACGGCACGGCGCTGCCCGAGACGGCCCTCACCATCATGGAGCAGCTGGATGCCCTCTTCGTCTGGAGCCCGTGGCTGCTTCTGCCGGTGGTGGTGCTGCTGGTGCTGGCGCTGCTGAAAAAGCCGGTGGTACCCACCATGCTCATCTGCAGCCTGTTGAGCATTGCCCTGGGCTGCCTGGTGCAGGGCTTCGACGTGGCATTGGGTTTCAACGCTGCCGTCACCGGCTTCACCGCCGAGTCGATTCTTCCTGCGGGCTTCCAGCTGGACGAGACGGTGGCCTATATCCTCAATCGCGGCGGTATGACCAGCATGGTGTCCATCATCCTGGTGTGCTTCTGCGGCTTCTCCATGACCACCATCCTCACCCACGGCGGCTTTTTGGAGAAGGCCATCGAGCCCCTGGCGAAAAATCTCAACACCCGCTGGAAAACCATGCTCACCGCGGAATTTGCCACGCTGGTGGTGCTGTCCATGGGCGGCATCAGCTATGTGAGCTCTGTCTTTGTGGGCGAGGCGTGGCAGAAGCCCTTCATCCAAAACGGCATGGGACGGCCCTGCCTGTCCCGGACGCTGGAGGACGTGGGCACCTGTGCCGCCGCGGTGATTCCCTGGTGCTCCTCGGCCCTCTTCTATGTGGAGACCCTGGGGGTGCCGGTCTGGGGGCCGGGGGGCTTCGCGCCCTATACGGTTTTGCCCTTTGTTTGCCCTATCATCGCCTTTATCCTGGCCTGGACGGGGATCGGCGTGAGCAAGCTCACGGCGGCGGAGATCGCCGAAGAGCTTTCCGACATTGAGCACGAAGAGGAAGAGGCGTTTATCGACTGATTGTTCAAGAAGGAGGCGCGTAGATGCGCAGATGGGTTCACCGGCTCTGCCGCGCCGTGGTGGACTGGGCCACCAGCGGCTCTCTTGCCCAGGGGCTCCAAAGCCGGGCGGGTGAGGAGCCGCTCACGGTTCCGGCCCTGGCCTCGGCGGCCAGGGCTCTGGCTGCCGAGGGAATTGTGGTACTGGAAAACCCCGGCGTCCTGCCCCTGGCGCCGACGGCCAGAGTGGCGGTATTCGGCCGCTGCGCCGTGGACTACTTCGCCGTGGGCTACGGCAGCGGCGGCGATGTCCGTGCGCCCTATGTGCTGAACCTGATGGACGGCCTTTCGGAGCGGCACACATCGGTGCACGAGGCCCTTGCGGCCTTTTATCGCGACTACTGCAAGGCCCACCGGCCCGACGAGGGCTATTGGGGCCACTGGCCCACCCACTATCCCGAGCCGAAGGTGCCCCGGGCGCTGCTGGAGCAGGCCGCCCGGGAGAGCGACGTGGCGGTGGTGGTGCTGGGCCGGGCGGCAGGAGAGGATCGGGAGTGCAGCCTGAAGCCGGGAAGCTACTATCTCACCGGCGGGGAAAAGGAGCTGCTGCGCGCCGTGACGGCGGCCTTCCGGCAGGTGTGCGTGGTGCTGGACTGCGGCAATGTGATGGATCTCTCCTTCCTGGACGGCCTGCCGCCGGTGGCTGTGGTTTTTGCCTTCCTCGGCGGCATGGAGGCCGGCGGCGCGCTGGCCGATGTGCTCACCGGCGCGGTGAACCCCAGCGGCCGCCTGGCCGACACCATTGCCCGCAGCTACCGCGACTATCCCAGCGCCGCCAATTTCGGCGGGCGGCGGTACAACGCCTACCGCGAGGACATCTACGTGGGCTATCGCTATTTTGAGACCTTTGCGCCCCAGCGGGTGCGCTATCCCTTTGGCTACGGCCTGAGCTATACCACCTTCGCCCTCCGGGGATCCGGAACGGCCAAGGCCCTGGAGGTCATCGTGACCAACACCGGCGCCCTGCCGGGACGGACGGTGGTGCAGGTCTACCTCGCGCTGCCCCAGGGAAAGCTGGGCAACCCCCGGCGGGTGCTGGCGGCCTTTGAAAAGACGGCGCTCCTGGCGCCGGGGGAGGTTCAAAGGCTGACCTTTGCCATCAACCTCGCCGATTTTGCGCCCTTTGACGATACCGGCGTCACCGGCTATCCCCACTGCCGCGTCCTGGAGGCCGGGGCCTACGCCCTGGAGGTGGGCCAGAATGCCCGGGATGTGGAGACGGTATGCACCTGGCGGCGGGGCGAGACGGGGATGGTGGAGCGGCTGCATCCCATCTGTCCGCTGCCGCCTCAGTCGGGCTTTGCCCGGCTGGTAAACCGGGGCGGGCCGGTCTATGAGGTGGTGCCCACCGCATTTTCCACGCTGGCCCGGGCGGTGCGGGCGGCGCTGCCCGACGCATACACGCCGCCGGAGCAGACAGTGACCTTTGCCGATGTGGCCGCGGGCCGCGCCGACGCGGAGGCGTTGGTAGCCCAGCTGGACGCCCAAGAGCTAGACCAGCTGCTGCGGGGCTTCGGCAAGATGAACGCCCCGTGGGGGCCGCCGGGCAACGCCGGAGCCCTGGGCGGCGTCACCGAGGCCCTGCGCCGCCGCGGCCTGCCGCCGGCCGTCACCGTGGATGGCCCGGCGGGCATCCGCCAGAGCCACACCGCCGCCCTGCTGCCCTGCGGCACGGCGCTGGCGTGCACCTTTGATCCGACGGGCGTGGAGACGCTCTACGGCCTGGTGGGCCGGGAGCTGGCGGCGCTGGATGCCGATATTCTGCTGGCGCCGGGGATGAATCTCCACCGCAATCCCCTCTGCGGGCGAAACTTTGAGTATTTCTCCGAGGATCCCTTGCTCACGGGCAAGCTGGCCGCGGCGGTGGTGCGGGGCGTGCAGAGCGCGGGCCGGGCGGCCTGCCCCAAGCACTTTGCCTGCAACAACCAGGAAAAGCGCCGCAACACCCATGATTCCCGGCTGAGCCAGCGGGCGCTGCGGGAACTCTACCTCAAGGGCTTTGAGATCGCGGTGAAGGAGGGGCGGCCCTGGGTGCTGATGACCAGCTATAACCGGGTCAACGGCATCTACAGCTACTATCATTTCGATCTGGCCGCCACGGTGCTGCGCCGGGAATGGGGCTATGACGGCCTGGTGATCACCGACTGGTGGATGCGGCCCGGGGCGCTGGAGGCATTTCCGGGGCTGCGCAGCGACGGCTGCCGGGTACGGGCCCAGGTGGATGTGCTCATGCCCGGCGAGACGCGAGGCGACCGGCGCGCCCTGCTGGACGCGCTGGAGAGCGGCGCCCTCACCCTGGGTGAGGCCCAGCGGTGCGCCTGCCGGGTGGTGAAGCTGCTGCTGCGGCTGCAGAAATAGAGGTTGATCGGCGCGTAAAAAAGCGATGCAGGGAAACCTGCATCGCTTTTGGATCTCTTTCAGATTATTTTGCCTGCATGGCCCGGTCGATGGCCGCAGCGGCTTCCTTGCCGGCGCCCATGGCCAGGATGACCGTGGCCGCACCGGTGACGGCGTCGCCGCCGGCATAGACCTGATCGCGGGTGGTCATGTGATCCTCGTTGACCACCAGGCAGCCCTTGCGGTTCACTTCCAGGCCGGGGGTGGTGGAACGGATCAGCGGGTTGGGGCTGGTGCCCAGGGACATGATGACGGTGTCCACATCCAAGGTAAATTCGCTGCCCTCCACGGGGATGGGACGGCGGCGGCCGGAGGCGTCAGGCTCGCCCAGCTCCATCTTGATGCAGGTCATGCCCTTGACACGGCCGTCCTCATCGCCGAGGATCTCGGTGGGGTTGGTGAGGGTCATAAAGATGATGCCCTCTTCCTTGGCGTGGTGCTGCTCCTCCAGACGGGCGGGCATTTCGGCCTCGCCGCGGCGGTAGACGATGTACACGGTCTCGGCGCCCAGGCGCTTGGCGCAGCGGGCGGCGTCCATAGCCACGTTGCCGCCGCCGACGATGGCGACAGCCTTGCTGACGATGATGGGCGTGTCGCTGGCCTCCTCATAGGCCTTCATGAGGTTCACGCGGGTGAGGTACTCATTGGCGGAGTAGACGCCGCGCAGCGCCTCGCCGGGGATGTGCATGAACATGGGCAGGCCTGCGCCGGAGCCGACGAACACGGCCTTGAAGCCCATCTCCTCGAAGAGCTCGTCGATGGAGAGCACCTTGCCGATGAC
>CALXCW010000126.1 GCA_944386905.1 uncultured Oscillospiraceae bacterium | reverse complement strand
AAGGTCATTGAGTATAACTGCCGCTTCGGCGACCCCGAGACCCAGGTGGTGCTGCCCCTCTTAAAGACAGATCTCTTCACCATCCTGGAGGCCTGCGCCAAGGGCACTCTCGACCAGGTGGATGTCGCGTTCTCCGACGATCACGCCTGCTGCGTGATTCTGGCCTCTCAGGGCTATCCCGGCCGCTATGAAAAAGGCTACCCCATCACCCTCCCGGCAGAGCCGGAGGACGGCTGCATCTACATAGCCGGGGCCGCCCGGAAGGGCGACCAGCTCGTCACCAACGGCGGCCGGGTGCTGGGCGCGGTGGCCGTGGCCAAGACGCTGCCCCAGGCCGTGGAGCGCGCCTACGCTCTGGCCGATTCCATCCATTTTGAAAACGCCTATTGCCGCCGGGACATCGGTCAGCGGGCGCTGGCGGCGGGGAAGGAGCCGTAAATGGTATATCGCATCTATGTGGAAAAAAAGCCCGGCCTGGCCCACGAGGCCACGGCGCTTTTGAAGGAGCTGCAAGGCAACCTGGGCATCACCCGCCTAAAGGGCCTCCGGCTTCTGAACCGCTACGACGTGGAGGGCATGGGCAGGGAGCTCTTTGAGACCTGCGTGCCCCTGGTGTTTTCCGAGCCCCAGCTGGACGAGGTGAGCGAAGCGCTCCCCACCGGCGACGCGGTGTTTGCCGTGGAGTATCTGCCGGGGCAGTTCGACCAGCGGGCCGACTCCGCCGCCCAGTGCGTGCAGCTGCTGACCCAGGGGGAGCGGCCCACGGTGCGCACCGCCAAGGTCTATGTCCTCAAGGGCGACCTCACCGCGGAGGATCTGGCCGCGGTGAAGGGCTACGTCATCAACCCGGTGGAGGCCCGGGAGGCTTCGCTGGAAACGGTCAAGACGCTCCAAACGGACTACGCCATCCCCACCGCCGTGGCCGTGGAGGCGGGCTTTACGTCTCTCGACGAAGTCGGCCTGGCCGCCATGCTGAAGGAGCTGGGTCTGGCCATGGACTTGGACGATCTCAAGTTCTGCCAGCGCTACTTTCAGCAGGAAGGCCGCGACCCCACCATCACTGAGATCCGCATGATCGACACCTACTGGTCGGATCACTGCCGCCACACCACCTTTTTGACCACCCTGGATGCCGTCACCTTTGAGGATCCCGAGATTGAGGCCGCCTTCCAGCGGTATCTCAAAGGCCGCGAGGCCCTGGGCCGCACCAAGCCGGTGAACCTCATGGACATGGGCACCCTTGCGGCCAAGCTCTTGAAGAAGGCCGGAAAGCTCCAAAAGCTGGACGAATCCGAGGAGATCAACGCCTGCACCGTGAAGATCACCGTGGAGGTGGACGGGAAAGCGGAGCCCTGGCTGCTGCTTTTTAAGAACGAGACCCACAACCATCCCACGGAGATCGAGCCCTTCGGCGGCGCGGCCACCTGCATCGGCGGGGCCATCCGCGATCCCCTGTCCGGCAGATCTTACGTCTATGCCGCCATGCGCCTGACGGGCGCGGCGGATCCCCGCGTGCCCCTCTCAGAGACTCTGCCCGGCAAGCTCCCCCAGCGCAAGATCTGCACCACCGCCGCCGCGGGCTACAGCTCCTACGGCAACCAGATCGGCCTGGCCACCGGCCTGGTGGATGAACTCTACCACCCCGGCTACGCGGCCAAGCGCATGGAGATCGGCGCGGTGATCGCCGCTGCCCCCGCGGAGAACGTCCGCCGGGCCTGCCCCGCGCCGGGAGATTCGGTGATCTTGCTGGGCGGCCGCACCGGCCGCGACGGCTGCGGCGGCGCCACCGGCTCCTCCAAGTCCCACACCGTGGAGAGCATCCACACCTGCGGCGCGGAGGTTCAGAAGGGCAACGCCCCCGAGGAGCGCAAGCTCCAGCGCCTCTTCCGCAATCCCGCAGCCGCCCGGCTCATCAAGCGCTGCAACGACTTCGGCGCGGGCGGCGTCTCGGTGGCCATCGGCGAGCTGGCCGACGGGCTGGACATCGATTTGAGTCAAGTTCCCCGGAAGTACGACGGCCTGGACGGCACGGAGCTGGCCATCAGCGAATCCCAGGAGCGCATGGCCGTGGTGGTCGCGCCGGAGGACGCGGAGAGATTCCTGGCCCTGGCCGCGGCGGAAAACCTGGAGGCCGTGGTGGTGGCCCGGGTGAAGGCCGACCCGCGCCTGACCATGACCTGGAACGGCAAGACCATTGTGGACATCTCCCGGGAATTCTTAAACTCCAACGGCGCGGAAAAGCACATGACCGTCTCCGTGGCCGCGCCCAACCGCTCCCCCGCCGCCGCGCCCGCGTCCTTTGCCGGCGGCATGGAGGCCCTGGCCGGGGATCTGCGCTTCTGCTCCCGCCGGGGGCTCTCGGAGCGGTTCGATTCCACCATCGGCGCGGGCACGGTGCTCATGCCCTTCGGCGGCAGAAATCAGCGCACGCCCATCCAGGCCATGGTGCACAAGATCTCCCTGGAGAAGGGCCACACCGACGACTGCTCCCTGATGGCCTGGGGCTATGACCCGGTGCTGAGCGAGCAGAGCCCCTACCACGGCGCCTATACGGCGGTGGTGGAGTCGGTGAGCAAGCTCATTGCCGCCGGCGCGTCCTTTGACGACGTCTACCTCACCTTCCAGGAGTATTTCGAAAAGCCGGGCCGCGACCCCAAGCGCTGGGGCAAGCCCACGGCGGCCTTGCTTGGCGCCTTCGCCGCCCAGATGGATCTGGGCGTGGCGGCCATCGGCGGCAAGGACTCCATGTCCGGCTCCTTTGAGGATCTGGACGTGCCCCCCACCCTGGTGTCCTTTGCCGTCACCACCGGCAAGACCGGCGAGATCCTAAGCGGCGAGTTCAAAGCGGCGGGCCACGCGGTGCGGCTGCTGCGCCCGGCCTACGGCCCTCAGGGCCTCCCCGACCCGGAGAGCCTCCGGGCGGTCTACCGCCGGGTCAAAGCGCTGATGGACGGCGGCAAGGTGGCCGCGGCCTATACCCTCACCGCCGGCGGCGTGGCCGAAGCGGTGTTCAAGATGGCGCTGGGCAACGGCCTGGGCTTCGCCTATGACGATTCCCTGGCCCTGGCCGACCTCTTCCGGCCCCAGCCGGGCGCGTTTTTGCTGGAGATCACCGGCGACGACCGCCCCGGCGAGGCCGTGGGCATAGTCACTGCCGAACCGGCGCTGCGCTTTGGCGGGGAGCAGGTGGCCCTGGCGGCGTTGCTGGCGCGCTACGAGGAAACCCTGGAGCCGGTCTATCCCACGCGGGCCGCCGCGCGGCGGGATATGCCGCCGGTCTTTTCCGCCCCGGCTGCACCGCGCCTGGCGCCCCATATCCTCTGCCCCAGGCCCCAGGTGCTGATCCCCGTGTTCCCCGGCACCAATTGCGAGTACGACACCGCACGGGCCATGGAGGACGCCGGCGCCAAGGCGGAGATCTATGTGATCCGCAACCTCTCGGCCGCCGCCATCGCCCGGTCGGTGGAGGAGTTTTCCCGGCGCATCGACGACAGCCAGATCATCTTCCTCCCTGGCGGCTTCTCCGGCGGCGACGAGCCCGACGGCTCGGGCAAGTTTATCACGGCCTTCTTCCGGGGCCAGGCGGTGGCCGAGGCGGTCGCCCGGCTTTTAGAGCAGCGCGACGGCCTGATGGCGGGCATCTGCAACGGCTTCCAGGCGCTCATCAAGCTGGGCCTGGTGCCCTACGGCAAAATCATGCCGCCCGACGCAAACGCCCCCACCCTCACCTACAACGCCATCGGCCGCCACCAGTCGCGGCTGGTGCGGACGCGGATCGCCTCCAACCGCTCGCCGTGGCTTTCGAAAACCCAGGTGGGCGAGATCTACACCGTGCCCATCTCCCACGGCGAGGGGCGGTTCCTGGCCGGCGACGCGGTGGTGGCGGCGCTCTCCCAAAACGGCCAGATTGCCACCCAGTACGTGGATCTCGAGGGCCGTCCCACCTACGACATCGACTTCAACCCCAACGGCTCCGTGGCCGCCATCGAGGGAATCACCTCCCCCGACGGCAGAGTGTTGGGCAAGATGGGCCATTCGGAGCGAATTGGAAAGGGCCTATACAAAAACGTCCCCGGACGCTTCGAGATGGGCATGTTCCAAAGCGCGGTGGAGTATTTCCAGTAAAAGCCTCCCCTGTGAAGGGAAGCCGATCTCACATTTTGACAAGGAGGAATCCCTTTGGCGCACTTTTTTTCCGAACCTTCCCGCACCTTCAGCGAGTATCTGCTGATCCCCGGCTACACGGGGCCGGACTGCATCCCCGCCAACGTCTCCTTAAAGACGCCCCTGGTGAAGTTCCGCCGGGGGGAGGAGAGCGCCATCACCCTCAACATCCCCCTGGTCTCGGCCATTATGCAGGCGGTGTCCGACGATAAAATGGCCGTGGCCCTGGCCAAGGAGGGCGGCCTGAGCTTCATCTACGGCTCGCAGGCCATCGAGGCCGAGGCGGCCATGGTGGCGAGAGTCAAAAACCACAAGGCCGGCTTTGTGGTCAGCGCCTCCAACCTCACCCCCCAGGCCACCCTCTCCGACGTCCTGGCCCTCAAGGCCAAGAACGGCTTTTCCACCATGGCCATCACCGACGACGGAAGCGCCACGGGAAAGCTCATGGGGCTGGTCACCAGCCGGGACTACCGCGTCAGCCGCATGCGCGGCGACGAGCCGGTGGCGGAGTTTATGACCCCCCGGGAAAAGCTCATCACCGCCCCCGAGGGTATCTCCCTCAAGCAGGCCAACGACGTGATCTGGGAGCATAAATTAAACGCCCTGCCCATTGTGGACGAGGCGGATCATCTCAAATATATCGTCTTTCGCAAGGACTACGACAGCCACAAGGAAAACCCCCTGGAGCTTCTCGATTCCCACAAGCGCTACATGGTGGGCGCGGGCATCAACACCCGCGACTATGAAGCCCGGGTGCCGGCCCTGGTGGAGGCCGGGGCGGATGTCCTGTGCATCGACTCCTCCGAGGGCTTCTCCTGCTGGCAGGAACAGACCCTCCGGTGGATCCGGGAGAAATACGGCGACACGGTGAAGGTGGGCGCGGGCAACGTGGTGGATCGGGACGGGTTCTTGTGTTTGGCCAAGGCTGGCGCCGACTTTGTGAAAATCGGCATCGGCGGCGGCTCCATCTGCATCACCCGCGAGCAGAAGGGCATCGGCCGCGGCCAGGCCACGGCGGTGATCGAGGTGGCGAAGGCGCGGGAGGAATATTTCGCCGAGACCGGAATCTATATCCCCCTCTGCTCCGACGGCGGCATTGTCCACGATTACCACATGACATTGGCCCTGGCCATGGGCGCGGACTTTTTGATGCTGGGGCGGTACTTTGCCCGCTTCGACGAGAGCCCCACCCAGAAGCTCATGGTCAACGGCAGCTACGTGAAGGAATACTGGGGCGAGGGCTCCAACCGCGC
>CALXCW010000125.1 GCA_944386905.1 uncultured Oscillospiraceae bacterium | reverse complement strand
CTCTCCTGGCAGTATTTGCGAAGGCCCAGGTTGGACATCACGGTGGCCACAAAACCGTTGCCGGGGAGACGTCCCTCCTGTCGCAGAGCACCGGCACAGATGGCCAGGATCTGATCGCCGTCCACAACCTCGCCATTTTCATCTACAATGAGGCATCGGTCGCCGTCGCCATCGAAAGCGATTCCCAGGTCATAGTAGCCCTGGCGCACCAGCTCTTGGAGTTTTTTCAGATCCGTGGAGCCGCAGGCGGCATTGATGTTGCGCCCGTCGGGCCGGTCATTGATGATGCGCACATCCATGTTGTAGCGGTTGAAGAGCCGCTGCGCCGTGGTGGCGGTGGCGCCGTTGGCGCAGTCAATGAGCACATGGAGGTCGGAAAGATCCTCCACCGTGGAGGCCAAATGGCGAATATAGTAATCCGAGGCGGGAAGGCCCTCCAAAATGCGGCCCAGGGTATCATAGGACGCCAGGGGCAGAGGCTCTCCGGAGAGTACCAAGGCTTCGATCTCTGCCTCCAGGCTGTCAGAGAGCTTGTAGCCCTGAGCGGAGAAGAGTTTGATGCCGTTATATTCGCTGGGATTGTGGGACGCCGAGATCATCACGCCTGCGTCGGCGTGGTAGAAAACGGTCAAGTAGGCCACAGCCGGTGTGGGCAGGACGCCCAGGTGAACGGCGTTGGCGCCGCAGGCGCACAGGCCTGACAGCAGCGCCCCCTCCAGCATATCCGAGGAAAGGCGTGTATCTTTTCCGATGACGACGGTGGGAGCTTTACCCTTGACGCGGCTCAGGCAGAGGGCCGTGGCCTGCCCCACGCGGTAGGCAAGATCACAGGTCAGCGTCTCGTTGGCAATGCCGCGGATTCCGTCGGTTCCAAATAATTTACCCATGGTTCATTCTCCTATCGAAGGTCAGTTGTTCACTGCTGTCACCGGGCGGCGTGCGATGGAGATGGGCATAGGCCCGCTCCGTGACGCACCGGCCCCGGGGTGTGCGGGTGAGAAATCCAATTTGCATGAGATAGGGTTCATAGACGTCCTCGAGCGTCACGGCCTCTTCGCCGATGGTAGCGGCCAAGGTCTCCAGTCCCACTGGGCCGCCGTGGTAGTGATCCATGATGGAGGAGAGCATGCGCCGATCGGTGGCGTCCAGACCCAGATGATCCACTTCCAGGCAGCTGAGGGCGTGGTCGGCGGCAGCGCGGGTAATGACGCCTTCATGGTAGACCTGGGCGAAGTCCCGCACCCGCCGCAGCATACGGTTGGCAATTCGCGGTGTGCCGCGAGAGCGCGAAGCAATCTCGCCGGCGCCCTCCGGGTCAATTTCTATTCCCAAAAGGGCTGCGGAGCGGGTTACGATCCGGGTCAACTCTTCGGGGGTGTAGAGCTCCAGCCGCAGCGATACGCCAAAGCGGTCACGCAGAGGGCTGGAGAGCTGTCCTGCACGGGTGGTGGCGCCAATGAGGGTGAACCGGGGCAGATCCAGGCGGATAGAGTTGGCCGAGGGGCCCTTCCCCACAATGATGTCGATGGCAAAGTCCTCCATGGCCGGATAGAGGATTTCCTCCACGGCTCGGTTGAGCCGGTGGATCTCATCGATGAAGAGAATATCGCCGGCGTTGAGGTTGGTGAGCAGCGCCGCCAAGTCGCCGGCTTTTTCAATGGCAGGGCCGGAGGTAATGCGGATCTGCACACCCATCTCGTTGGCAATGACACCGGCCAGTGTCGTTTTTCCCAATCCGGGAGGGCCGTAAAGCAGCACGTGATCCAATGGCTCATTGCGCCGCCGGGCAGCTTCGATATACACAGAGAGATTTCCCTTGGCCTTTTCCTGGCCGGTGTAGTCGGCCAACAGCTTGGGACGGAGGCTCAGTTCCCCGTCGTCCAGGGGCGTGAGGGAGGTGGTCACCAGAGGTGCGTCGTAATCGTGGGTAAAATCCAAACTCATGTCCATGCTCCTTTACTGCCGTACCATGGCGCGCAAAGCCGCGCGGATGATCTCTTCCACGCTGAGTTTCTCCACATCCGCACCCTTGAGAGCCAGACTGATTTCGCTCTGGGAGTAACCCAGGGCGGCCAGGGCGGCGGCGGCCTCCCCTGCTTTGGAGCCGGGTACGGCCAGGGCGGCGGGAGAGGAAAACTCCATGGTGGTGAGTTCCCCGGAGAGCTTATCCCTGAGCTCCAAAATAATCCGCTGCGCCATCTTTTTCCCCACGCCTTGGGCGCGGGTGAGACTTTTCTCGTCGCCTGTCATGACGGCCAGAGCAAATTGGTCTGGCGTGGTAGCCGAGAGTATGGCCAATGCCACACGCGGGCCCACGCCGGACACGCCGAGAAGCCTCTGAAAGAGATTGAGCTCTTCCCGGCTGGAGAAGCCGAAGATATCGAAGGCATCCTCGCGGATGTTGCAGTAGGTGTAGAGCTTATGCTGCTTTCCCAGCTGGAGCTGGGAGATGGTATAGCCGGTGGTATGGCAGGCATAGCCCACCCCGCCGATGTCCAGCACGGCCAGATTGGCCTCCAGTACGGCGACGGTGCCGCAGAGATAGTAAAACAAGTGTATTCCTCCTATGGTATGCGCGCGAGCAGGCTGGTAGAAGCCCGCGCATGGCAAAGAGCCACGGCAATGGCGTCGGCGGCATCGTCGGGCCGGGCGACCTCTTGCATATGCAGCAGCCGTCGGGTCATATCCATCACCTGGTGCTTGGTGGCGTTGCCGTAGCCCACCACAGACTGCTTGATCTGCATGGGGGTATATTCAAAGATGGGGAGATTGCGCTGGGCCGCGGCCAGGAGGATGACGCCCCGTCCGTGGGAGACGCCGATACCAGTGGTTACGTTGTGGCCCCAGAAAAGCTCCTCGATGGCCATGGCCTCTGGAGCTACCCGGTCAATCAGGGTGTTCATGTCGCGATAGATCACAGCCAGGCGCTGGGGAAAGGCCATCTCCGCCGGTGTGGTGATGGTGCCGTAGTGGCGCAGGGCCGCCTGCGAACCAACCGTTTCCACGACACCGAAGCCAATGGTGGCATAGCCGGGATCGATTCCCAGGATAATCATGGACGGTAGAAGGCCAGCCAGTAGCAGGTGCCCAAGAAGGCGAAGAGCACCACTGCCACCAGGATCCATGCCAGGATGATATGGCTCCGAGGTCTGGGCGTATAGTGGGGCGTATCAGTTTCGTCAGCTTGCGCCTGGCTGATGTGTTCCAAATCTTCGGGGGTGTGATCCATGGCGCAGCCCTCCTTTCATGGGGTGGTTTGATGAAATTATAGCATATTTTTATGCCGGCGGCCAGATGGCATTTGGCGCTGGCGCATGGACTGGGGGAAATAGGGGCATACTTGCGGAAAAGCATCCTTGGGAGGCGGCAAAATGCTGATCTGCTTTTTACGCACGTTGATCCTCTATGCAGTGTTGATCGCGGTGATTCGCCTGATGGGCAAGCGGCAGCTGGGTGAGATGGGACCGCTGGAATTTGTCGTTGCGATTTTGATCGCCGATCTCGCCTCGGTGCCCATGCAGGATCTGGCCATTCCCCTGCTCTCGGGACTCATCCCCATCGTGACCATTTTAGCCGCGGAGCTACTATTGTCGGTGGTGTGCTATAAGATGCCGGCACTGCGGCGGCTGTTCAGCGGTAAACCGGTGATACTCATGGAGAACGGCCGGCTTTTGCAGGACAATCTCAAAAAGACACGCATCACTCCCGATGAGCTCACAGAGCTTCTCCGAGAGAAGGACGTGGTGGATCTCTCGACAGTAAAATACGCCATTTTAGAGACCAACGGTCAACTGAGCGCCCTCCTCTACCCCGAGCACCAGAGCCCCACAGCCCAGGATGCGGGAGTGGCCGTGACACCGCTGTCGTTACCGGTGACGCTGATCTCCAGCGGCAAGCTCCTGCGGGAGAATTTGCCGGTGGCGGGGCGGACAGAGAGCTGGGTCAATGACTTCCTTCGGGCCCGAGGCGTGGGTGTCCATCAGATCTATCTGCTCACAATTACCGCCGATGGCACTGTGTATCTCAGCGAAAAGGAGCGGCCATGAGGTATGTGATCGGAAGTCTGGCATTGGTGGCGACGGTTGTGGGGTTTTGCCTGTGGTCTGCGCTGTATGTCACCGCAGCGGTGGAGGACACGGAGCAGTGGCTTGGCGCAGCCTATGATGCTGCACATGATGAAAATCAGACCGAGGCCTTGGAGGCAGTGGAGCGGGCTGCCGCTATTTGGAAGCGCCATGGCGACTATTTCGGCACCGTACTGCGCCATGATGAAATCGACGGCGTGGCCGGCGAATTTGCCCGGCTGGATGTGACGGTGCGCGCAGGTGATTGGGATGAGTTTCTTCCCTCCTGTGCAGCGCTGCTGGAAACGCTGCGCCACATTCGAGAGATGGAGCTCCCCTATTTCTTCAATATTCTATAAACGGCGTGCCGCCGGTGGGCAGCACGCCGCGGGCTTATCGCTCCTCAAGGATCTTGGTCAGCTCATTCATAAAGCTGTTGATGTCCTTGAACTGGCGATAGACAGAGGCGAAGCGAACATAGGCCACTTCGTCCAGCGGCTTGAGCCGCTCCATCACCAGCTCGCCGATGTGGGCGGTGGACACCTCACGATCCAGGGAATTTTGGATGATTTGTTCAATTTCATCCACGGCGTGCTCCAGATCGGCCATGGACACGGGCCGCTTTTCGCAGGCGCGCACCATGCCGTTGAGAATCTTACTGCGGTCGAAGGATTGGCGGCTCATGTCCTTCTTGACCACCACCATGGGGAGGCTCTCCACGGTCTCGTATGTGGTAAAGCGCTTCTGACAAGACAGACACTCCCGGCGGCGCCGGATGGAGGTGTTGTCGTCGGAGTGACGCGAATCCACCACCTTGCTCTCCTGGTAGCCACAGTAGGGACATTTCATATGGATCGGCTCCCTTCTCTTTACAAGTGTTGTGAGATATTATATCATAGCTCCAGGAGTTTTGTCTATCCTATATCCATGAGGTGGTGGGATCCATGGAATCTCTGCGGCGACGTCTGGCGGCTCTCAGCCGGCTCTGGGCGCCCTTTTCTGAAAGCGGCGCATCGGTATACGCGGCAGGCTCGTCATTTTTTATTTTGCTTTCGGTATTTCCGGCGGCGCTGTTTTTGCTGTCTCTCCTGCCCTATCTTCCCATTTCCCTGGAGGCCTGGCTGGAGGTGCTCCAGGAATTGGTTCCGGAGCCCTTCTTTCCCCTGGTCACCTATACCTTTGACACGGTACGTTCCAGCAGTACCTTGACACTGCTGTCCATCTCCGCTGTCACCACGCTGTGGTCTGCCTCTCGGGGCGTAGGCGCCATTGTGGAAGGGCTGGATGCCGTGTTGGGCCGTGCCCGGCAGCGCCGATATCTCCAGCGCCGGATTATGTCAATCTTATATTTTTTGCTCCTGGCGTTGGCACTCAGTGCAATG
>CALXCW010000124.1 GCA_944386905.1 uncultured Oscillospiraceae bacterium | reverse complement strand
GCTTTTGGAGGAATTTTGGCGGAGCTGTTCGTGCTCTATGACGACCGCTGGCAGGAGCATCTGCGCACCATCGGCGGCGCTCTGGGACGGTATATCTACCTGCTGGACGCTGCGCTGGATCTGCCGGAAGATCTCCAAGCGGGTCGGTATAATCCATTCCGCACCAGAGCCCAAGCGGGCTTTACCAAAGAGGCCCTCAAGCCGGTTTTACAGATGCTTCTGGGCGAGGCCACCGAGGCCTTTGAGGCCCTTCCACTGGTGGAGGATGTGGCGCTCATGCGAAACATCCTCTATGCCGGTGTGTGGCTTAAATACGAACAAGAACAGCCTCGAAAGGGCAAGGAGGGGCACAATGTTTGACGATCCATATGCAGTTCTGGGGCTCAAGCCTGGAGCCTCGGAGGAGGAGGTCAAGCGGGCCTACCGCCAGCTGGCTAAAAAATACCACCCGGATATGAACCCGGGCGATCCCTATGCGGCCAAACGGATGAATGAGATCAATGCCGCCTACGATCAGATCAAGAACCCGCCGCGGCAGACCACCACCCAGTCTGCCTATGATCCGTTCGCCGGTTGGCAGCACCAGGAGGAGACGAGCCAATCTCAGCGCACGGAGTATCAGGCGGCGCGGCACTATATTCAAATGGGCAGCTTTCAGGATGCGGCTTATGTGCTCCACTCGGTTCCCACGGCGGAGCGCGGCGCCGAGTGGTACTTCCTCAGTGCCATTGTCAATGCCAACATGGGAAATCGCGTTCTCGCATATGAGCAGATCAATCAGGCCTGCAGGATGGAACCGGGTAATATGGAGTATCAGGCCATGCGCCAGCGCATTGAACGCTACGGCACGGCTTATCAGTCCCAGCAGCAGGGCTTCCACTTCCAAGCCGATCCCTGGCAGATGTGTCTGGCACTGTGCATCTGTTCCAACCTGCTCTCTTGCGGCTGGCCGGGAATGTTTTGTTTCTGCTGAACCAAACGATGCCGCCTCCCGGAGCACCGGAGAGGCGGCAAGGCGTGTTATTTGCGGGTAAAGGACAGGCAGTCGGTGCACTGATCCATGGTGGGGTTGCACTCATGGGTGCCGACCTTGATCTTGTTCAGAGAGCAGTAGTTCTCCAGATCGCAGTGATGGGCGCACTGATTCACCGTGCACTCGATGGACTTATTGGCCTGGGTTTTCATTGTTTCATCCCCCTTTATTGAATTACGGCAGTAGTATGTGCAAAAATGCGCAGATTACCCGCCGGGGGATGTGACAAATTTTGGAACAAAGCCTATAGCGCCTTGGAAATATTCCGGGCTGTCTCCAGCACTACGGCAGTGGCGCGGCTAAACTGCTCCGACTCGATCTGGCGGAACATGCCGATGATGCCGATGGCGTAGGGCACGTTGCCGGACTTATCGAAAATCGGCGCGGAGACGGAACGCAGGCCCGTCTTGTACTCGCCGTTTTCGATGGCGTAGCCCTGGGCACGGATCTTGTTGAGCTCCTTTTGCAGCGCCTCAGGTGTGGTGATGGTCAAGGGAGTATAGGCCTTGAGGGGTGTGCGGCTGAGGATGCTCTTTCGCTCCTGTTCGCTCATATAGGCCAGGAAGAGCTTGCCCTGTGACGTACAGTGGACGGGCAGACGACAACCCATTTCCGCCGAGGTGTGCAGGCCTGTGCGATTGTCTGCCCGGTCGAGGGTGATGACTTCGCCGCGATCCAGAATGGAGAGAAACACGGCCTCGCCGGTTTCATAGGAAATATGCTGGATAAAAGGCTTGGCTACCTCGATGATTGTCCAGGAGTTGCTGAGGGTGCAGCCGTATTCAAAAAGACGGATTCCCAGCATATAACGGCCGTCGTTGTCCTGGGCAACGGTGGAAAACTCCCGCATGGTGGAGAGAAGTCCATGAACGGTGCTCTTGGGCCAGCCGGTCTGCGCGCTGATCTCTGCAAGGGTCATGGGCCGGTCAGACGAGGCCAGCAGATCCAGCAGGCGCATGGCCTTTGCCACGGATTGGATGATTTTTCCCTCCTGCATAGTTCCAAACCTCCTCTCTATTTTTTATTTATTTTACCATGGACGCCCAGGCTTTTCAATTGATGAAAGCGCCTTTTCTCCCATCATATCTTACAAATTTGGAGGAACAAATTATGTCTACTTTTTTAGTTGACTACGAAAACGTCAGCGCTTCCGGACTGGAGGGCCTGGAAAAGCTGACGCAAAGCGATACCGTATATATTTTTTACACGGAAAATGCCGACCGCCTCACCTTCGACGCCCACCGTCGTCTGTTGGAGAGCAGCGCTGTGGTACGCTATTTCAAGGTTGAGACGGGCACAAAAAACGCCCTGGATTTCCAGCTGGTGACATTCCTGGGTTATCTGATCCACGATGCCAAGGCAGAGGCGTACTATATCATCTCCAAAGACAATGGGTTTGACAGTGTTCTCAAGTTCTGGAACGGCCAGGGTGTGAAGGTACTGCGCATCGCGAAGCTGGATGTGGAAAACACCTGCCAGGAAAACGAAGAGCTCAATAAAAAGCTCCAGGAGCTCCTGGCCGAAGAAACCGAAGTACGCCTTGTTATGGGAATGATCCAAAAGTACAAGACAAAGCAGGGGCTAAACAATGCGCTGATGAAGCAGTTTGACAACAAGAAAACCAGTGAGATCTACCGTGTTATCAAGCCATATATCGCCAATAAGAAGGGCCACTGAGCGTGTCGAAAAAGTCTTTTCGACACGCTGCTTAGGATTTTTCAACTTTGGAAACGTTGAAAAATCCATCTTTTTTAAACGTGCAGGGGGCTCTTTGCCCCCCGCACACACCCCCTGCTGCTCTGTCCCGAGCGCCAGTAGCAAGGTTTCTCTACAACCTATGAGGAGCGCCGCAACGATGTTGCGGCGCTCCTCTTCTCCAAAAGGATTAGATCATGCTCTCTTCCCAGCAGGCGGGTGCGGTAAGGCCCATCATCTTTACCAGCGTAGGCGCCACATTGGCAAGGCCATAGTGGCCGTCCTTGATGACATACTTGGTGTCGGGATCCCAGATGATGAAGGGCACGGGATTGAGGGAGTGGGCAGTGCGCACAGAGGTTTTGCCCTTTTTCGTCTCGGTCATCTGATCGGCGTTGCCGTGGTCGGCGGTGACACAGACGGTGTAGCCATATTTCTTGGCGGCCTCAATGATCCGGCCCACACCTTCGTCCACGCACTCCATGGCAGTTACCACAGCGTCCATCACGCCGGTGTGGCCCACCATGTCGCCGTTGGGGAAGTTGCAGCGGAGGAAGTCAAAGTTGTGGGTGGCCATATTCTCCACCATTTTATCGGTGATTTCCTTGGACTTCATAGCCGGCGCCTGGTCAAAGGGAATCACGTCGGAGGGAATTTCCTCATAGACCTCCAGCTTCTCATCCACCTTACCCGAGCGGTTGCCGTTCCAGAAGTAAGTGACATGGCCGTACTTCTGGGTTTCAGAGAGGGCGTACTCCCGTACACCGGCTGCACAGAGAACTTCGGTGAGAGTATTGGTGATGACAGGAGGCTGCACCAGATAGTGCTCGGGGATATTGAGGTCGCCGTCGTACTGGAGCATTCCGGCGAAGTGAACGCCGGTGTAGTCGCCCCGGTCGAAGTGGGTGAAGTCCTTGCGGTCGAAGGCCAGGGAGATCTCCTGGGCGCGGTCACCGCGGAAGTTGAAGAGCACAACGCTGTCGCCGTTGGCGATCTTGGCCACAGGCTGGCCATCCTTACCCACCACAAAGGCGGGAAGATCCTGGTCGATGCAGTTTTCCTCGGCGCGGTAGGTTTCGATGGCAGTCTTGGCGTCGGGGAACATGCGGCCGATCCCCTGGACGTGGGTGCGCCAGCCGGCCTCCACCATGGGCCAGTTGGCCTCATAGCGATCCATGGTGATCTTCATGCGGCCGCCGCCGGAGGCGATCTTGTACTCATGGGTCTCGTCAGAGAGCTCGGCGAGGACGTCCTCCAACTGCTGGACATACTCCAAAGCCGAGGTGGCGGGAACATCGCGGCCGTCGAGCAGAATGTGGCAATAGCACTTTTTCACGCCGTCAGCCTTGGCATGGCGCAGCAGAGCCAGCAGATGACTGATGTTGGAGTGGACATTGCCGTCGGAGAGAAGGCCGATAAAATGCATGGCCTTGCCGTTTTTGACGCAGTTTTCCGTCAGGTCGATCCAGGTGGGCGAGGCGAAGAGCTTGCCGTTTTCGATGCTCTCTCCTACCAGCTTGGCGCCCTGGGAGTAGACCTGGCCACAGCCGAGGGCGTTGTGTCCCACTTCGGAGTTGCCCATGTCGTCGTCAGAGGGCAGTCCAACGGCCGTGCCGTGGGCTTTAAGCCAGGTGTAGGGGCAGGTGGCGAAGAGTTTGTCGAGATTGGGTGTCTTGGCGACTGCCACAGCGTCACCGCTGCCGCCGTCACCCTTGCCGACGCCGTCCATGATGACCAGTACAATGGGTTTTTTCATTTGAACTCATCCTCCAGATACTTTGCAGCAAAGTTGATGTATTTCGGACACATTTCCTTCTTCTTCATGCCGGGAGGCGCCAGCAGCTCCTTGCAAGCCAGATGGCCGTAGGCTGCCTCAAAAGCCTTGAGAAATTCGTGGGACTTCTGGCACTTGCGGTTTTCCTGGTCGCCGTAGGCGAGGCCCAGTGCCATCAGCGCGCCGGTGACGGCGCCGCAGACTTCCCCGCAGCGCATACCGCCGCCAAAGAAGGCGCCCAGGCGATAGGCCGTCTCGGCGTCCATCTGGAAATGCTCGCAACAGCAGCCCAGCACCGACTGGCAGCAGTTTTCGCCGCTCTCGTGGAGCGTCGTGGCTTTTTCCTGATAATCCACAAAATCGATCCCCTTCATTTATAATCGCACCTATTTTACACCATTTTCCCCTGGGACACAATGGGAAATTTCATTTTTCCCCAATTCTATTTCAGACACAGGCCGCAGGGACCGTAGCCGGCTTCGATGGCTGCGTCGTAGCTGGAAAAGATGATCTGATTGTCTTTTGCCGGGAGACTCGAACAGGTGGGCAGATGGAATTTCTTTGATTTGACGTTGCCAATCAAAGTATCGGCGCCACTGTTCTGGCCGGAGCCATCATATTCGGTGGGGTTCGTGACGGCGGCATGGCGCTCCGTCTCCACTGTAATTTCCTCCCCGTCGCTGCACAGTACGACGGCACCCTGGAGGTCGGTGCGGTAAACTGCAGCACCTGCGTCGCGAAATCTGGACAGCGCATCCTCACCAGGGTGGCCGTAAGCATTGTCCTCTCCCACTGAAATGACCACGGTTTCTGGTGAGACTGCCCGGAGGAAGCGGTAGCAGGAAGAGGTGTCTGAGCCGTGGTGTCCGGCCTTGAGGACATCCACATCCAGGTCATAGCCCGACTCCACCAGATCCGTCTCTGCCGTCGCCTCGGCGTCGCCGGTGAAGAGAAAGCTGGTCTCACCGTAGTCCACGC
>CALXCW010000123.1 GCA_944386905.1 uncultured Oscillospiraceae bacterium | reverse complement strand
GGTGTGCGCCTTAATCGCAACATCAAAAAACTGTAACCCATGTCCTTTCCCTGGTGTTACCTATGTTACGCTTGACAGAGCATCCGCCCCTACGAAGCATCCCCCGACTGGCCGCGGAAAAACCCTGCCACGGCCAGGGCGGCCCCGGCCAGGCAGTACAGCCCCAGCAAAATCTGCGCCGCGCGCACCAGCGCTCCCACCAGCGGGATCCATCCCACCACCACCGCCACAATCGACGCGATGGCCCAGGCCAGCACGTAGATCACCAGGGCCATGGTGAGGCCCCGCCCGTCGCCGGGGCGCACCGATGCGCTGAGGGGAAATGCCTCCAAGAGCTTGTCCAACTTCGACGCCTCCTGTCCGTTTTTCCCCATGGTATCACAAATCCGCCCCCGGTGCAACCGCCGTTGACAAGGCAGCGCCCCTGGTTTACAATGGGCTTGCGGCCCGCCGCAGCGCCGGGGCCAGCTTGGCGCTCAGCGCCGCCGTGGCCGCGGCCTTTAAGACATCAAAGGGCAGGAAAATCACCATGCCGCCCCAGATGGTGTCCCACACAGTCTGGCTGCGGTGGAGATACACCGTGAGGATGAGGTGCATGTAGGGCAGGCCAATGGCATAAAGGGGCACAAGCCCCAAAAGACACGCCAGCAGCACCGTGCCGAATTTGCAGCCCCACCGCTCGACGAGATACCCCACCAGCGCCGCCATGGCCGCCATCCCCAGCAAAAAGCCGAAGGTGGGCTGCAGCATGGCGCTCAGTCCGCCGCCGCTGACGAAGATGGGCAGGCCCAAAAGCCCCAGCATAATGTAGGCCGCCTGGGACAAAAATCCCCATTTGCACCCGAGAATTGCCCCCGACAGCGCCACAAACAGCACCTGCAGCGTAAAGGAGGACACCGGCGTGGGGATTCGAATCAGCGCGCCCACCGCCGTGAGAGCGGCAAACAGCGCCGCCAGTACCATGGATCTCGTTCGAGACATCTTGTCACCCTTTCAATTGTTAACCAGTTTTCTTTTATAGTTTACAATCCAGAGTATACGCGAACCCAACGAAAAAAGCAAGGGGGAATTTTCCATGACGAAGGACAGCGTGCTGGCGCTTTTGCGCCAGGGGGGCTACGTCTCCGGGGAGAAGATGAGCCAGACGCTGGGCGTGAGCCGGGCGGCGGTGTGGAAGGCCATCGACCGGCTGCGGGGCGAGGGCTACACCATCGACTCGGCCACCAACCGGGGCTACCGCCTGGTATCCTGGCCGGACACCCTCAGCGCCGGAGGCATGCTGGCGCTGCTGCAGGGCCATCCCTGGGCCGAACAGGTCACGGTGCTCGACGCGGTAGATTCCACCAACAACGCCGCCAAGGCCGCCGCGGCCGCCGGAGCGCCCCACGGCGCGGTGATCGTCTCCGACTGCCAGACCGCCGGGCGGGGCCGCCGGGGGCGGAGCTTCTCCTCGCCCAAGGGGATGGGGGTATATCTCTCGGTGGTGCTGCGCTACGACGTGCAGCCCCAGGCGCTTTTGCATCTCACGGCGGTGATCGCCGAGGCCACCCGCCGGGCCATTCTCGCGGCCACGGGGCTACAGACGGAGATCAAATGGACAAACGACCTGGTGCTGGGAGGCCGGAAGGTCTGCGGCATCCTCACGGAGCTGTCCGTGGAGGCCGAGACGGGGCTGACGGGCTATGTAATCCCCGGCACCGGCGTCAACTGCGGCCAGAAGCCCGAGGACTTCCCCCCGGAGATCCGGGACATGGCCATCTCTCTGGAGCAGGCCCTGGGCGGCCCGGTGAACCGCTGCCGCCTGGCGGCGGCCATGGTGGAGCAGTACGCCCTGGCCGCGGCGGACATGCTCACCAACCCCCAGCCCTGGCTCAGCGGCTACCGCCGCCACTGCCTGACCCTGGGCCGGGATGTGCAGATCCTCGCCGCCGACGGCGTGCGCCAGGGCCGGGCCGAGGACGTGGACGACCAGGGGGGCCTGGTGGTGCGCCTTTTAGACGGCACCGTGGAGACCGTGCGCGCCGGCGAGGTGAGCGTGCGGGGCCTCTACGGCTACATCTGAGTTTGAGCAAGGAGGAAACCCATGAGGCGACTTTTGAAATGGTTGGCCGCGGCGCTGGCATGGGGGCTGCTCTGGGTTCCGGCGGCGGCGCTGACCGGGCCCGACGGAGGCGGAGAGAGCACCGGGGAAATCCCGTCCTACACCGTCTCCCTGGGCGATACGACCATCGGCGCGGGGGAAATGTTGGAGTTCACCACCGTGGCTCCCAAGGACTATGGCTTTGCGCTGCCCGAAGGATATTACGCCGGAAACTTGACCGTGGAGGTCACCGGGACGGTGGTGGTGGAGGCCGGCGGACTGCTCTCCATCGGCACCTTGGCCGTGGGCTCCACCCAGGAGGCCAGCCCGTTGGTGGTGGCCGCCGGAGGCTCCATCGTGGTCAAGCCCGGCGGTGAGGTGCGGTTTGTCGATGCGGTGTTCCAGGGCGAGAGCGTGTTCCTCGTCCAGGAGCCGGGCGCCCTTTTGACCATGACGGCCATGGAGATCCCCACGGACTTGGTGCAGTTCGGCCCGCCGGTGGCAGACAACGGGAATGCCCTGCCGGACACGGTGTATCTCGAGCAGGGTACGGCCCTCACTGCCGCTGCCCTTCCCGCCGCCCAGACCCTGGAGGTGGTGGAAAACGGCACGTACACCGACCAAACCCTGACCCTCTCCTGGGACGTTCCCGAGGGCGTCCAGGACGGCACGTGCACCGTCTCGGGGGTCTATCTCGACGAGACCGGGGCGCAAGTGCTGTCCCTGGTGCCGCTGACGGTGGAGGTGGTCTGGTACACCCCCGAGGCGCTGACGGTGGTTACGGCCAACTGGAGCGGCAAAACGGCCGTGTCGGCCAAGCTGGTGCTCCTGTCCCTGCCCGAGGACGCCCAGGTCTGGGGCGAGGTGTCCCCCGACGGCAAAACGTGGACGGTCTGGGAGAACTTTGAAGTGATTTCCGACAGCGAGGGGCTGCCCACCGGCATGTTCTCCCTGACCATGTGCGACCCGATGTATTTCCGGGTGGTGGCCGAGGACTGGGAGGGCCGGCGCTGGGCGACGCCGGCCACGCTGCTGCTCACCGCCGAGACCGAGGACACCGAGGGCAACCGCGGCGGCAGCACCACACCCCTGCCGCCCCAGCGCCCCGTGGAGCCCGAGCAGGACGAGGAGGACGAAGCGGACGACCCCTGGCACGGCCCCGCCGGGCCGGAGGAGGAAGCCGCTGCGCCGCCCGAGGCGGTGGAACCCGCCCCAGAGGAGCCGGCGGTGCAGCCCGGAGAGGAAACGGCCGTGCAGCCGGAGCCGGTGACCCCCACCGGCCCGCAGCTCCAGGTGGACGCTCTGCCGGCGCCCGACCCGGAGCCCGATCCGGCGCCCGACCCGGAGCCCGACCCGGAACCCGATCCCGCGCCCGACCCGACGCCCAACCCGGAACCCGATCCCGCGCCCGATCCCGCTCCGGAGACGCAACCGGCGGCGTCCCAGCCCGCCGCGCCTTCCGCCCACCACCAGGGCCTGGCCATAGCGCTGGGGTTTGTGGTCTGCGCTGCGGCGGCGGTGCTGGCGGCGCTGCTGCGGCGGCGGCGTCATTAGTCCAACTTCGACCAATTTCACAATATATTGTTGTTTTCCCCTTTTTAGGCAACAATTTCTTGTGGTTGATCTCCCTCCTTTCGCGAGATTTTGCCCAGGGGGCAGGACTATACTTTTCTTAGAAACGAGCTTTGCGGGGGAGGGAGCGCCCATGGACAAGCGGACGGGACGGCCGGTGGTGGAATCGGGCCGGGTGCGGCTGGTGCGGCTGGAGAAGATCCGGCCCAATCCGGCCCAGCCCCGGCGGGTATTCGACCCCGAAGGGCTCCAGGAGCTGGCCAGCTCCATCGGCCAATATGGAATCCTGCAGCCCTTGACGGTGCGCCGGACGGCGGCGGGACTGGAGCTGGTGGCGGGAGAGCGGCGGCTGCGGGCGGCAAAGCTGGCGGGTTTGAAGGAGGTGCCGTGCATCTTCGTCACGGCGGACGAGATCCAGTCGGGGATGCTGGCCCTGGTGGAGAATTTGCAGCGGCGGGATCTGGACTACATCGAGGAGGCCGAGGGCCTGGCGCGACTGATGCGGCTGTTCGGCCTGAGCCAGGAGCAGGCGGCCCAGAAGGTGGGCAAGAGCCAGAGCGCCGTGGCCAACAAGCTCCGGCTTTTAAAGCACCCGCCCCAGGTGCTGGAGGCGCTGCGCCAGGGGAACTTCTCCGAGCGCCACGCCCGGGCGCTGCTGCGCCTGCCGGTGGAGAAGCGGCTGGAGGCCCTGGGGGTCATGGCGGCCCGGAGCATGACGGTGGCCCAGAGCGAGCAGTATATCGATTCCTTGCTGCGCCCGCCCACGGCGGCGCGGCAGCCGAAGTACGTCTTTCGGGACGTGCGGGTATTCTTGAACAGCCTCAATCGGGACTTGGCCCTGATTCGCTCGGCGGGGATCGCCTGCGACCTGGGCCAGGAGGAGACGGAGCAGGAGATTGTCCTGACCATCCGCCTGCCCAAAACCCCCAGCGCCGCAGGGTAGGGACAGGCTGTCCCCCCAGCCCCTGCGGGCGCGGATTTCTCTGCGGAAAATTTTTCCCGCCCTGGGTATAAGGCCCTTTCACCTCTGGGCATACTAGCCTCGGAGGTGCTTACAATGCAAAACAACGAATCCAATCAACCGAATTCCGGGTTTCGCCGCTTTTTCAAGGAAAAGGGCTACTACATGCTCCTGTGCGCCTGTCTGGTGGTCGTGGGGGTGTCGGGGTACTTCTTCGTCTCCGGCGCCATGTCCCAGCGCCAGGAGGCCCAGGAGGCCCTCTCCGTACCGGTGAAGCCCCAGGAGCCTGAGACGAAGCCCAGTACCAGCGCCAGCGCCAGCTCCAATTCCGACACCGGGGCCGGCTCCAAGCCGTCCACGGCCAAGGACGACCCCGAGGACGTGGCGCCGTCCACCTCGGACAAGGCCCCCGCCTCGGCGCAGGTCGAGGAGGAGGCCGTCACCGTGGCCCCCGTGGCCGGATCGGTGGTCAACGACTACGCCATGGAGACTCTCACCTATAACGCCACCACCAAGGACTGGCGGGTGCACTGCGGCGTGGATCTGGCCGCCGCCGAGGGGGAGGCCGTGCTGGCCGCCCGGGACGGCACCGTCACCGCGGTCTATGACGACGAGGACTACGGCATGACCGTGGTGGTGCAGCACGACGACGGCTATACCAGCCACTACAGCAACCTGGCCGAGCCCGCCGCCGTGTCCGCCGGGCAGACCGTATCCGCCGGCGACACCCTGGGCACCGTGGGCGCCACCGCCCTCCTGGAGGTGGCCCAGGAGCCCCACCTGCACTTCGCCGTGTACTGCGACGGCGTGGCCGTGGATCCCGACACGTTCTTATCCTGAGCGGCAAGCGGCCATCCAAAAAGCATGTTCGCCACGCTGCGCAAAAAAATCCGCCGCCCCT
>CALXCW010000122.1 GCA_944386905.1 uncultured Oscillospiraceae bacterium | reverse complement strand
AAGGACGTTCCCGCAATGGGGCCAAGCGCATAAAACCCGAAGGGCGGTTTTATGCGCTTTTTCTATTATGGAATGGATACTTTTTGCAAAAAGGCGAAAAAAGTATCCATTGGACCATATACGCCAGGCCCGATTTCGATTATAACAGGAGTAGAGAGAAAAGGAGGCGCGCCAAATGATCGATCTATTGTCCGGCCATCTGGAGGACTGCTCTACACCCCGGTATTTCTGCTTTTCCATTCGGTGCGAGGTGTGCGGAGAATTTTGGTACAGCAGCAGCATTCCCTTTTCCAAAGCGGCACAGGCGGCGGCGCACCGGGAAAAGAAAGAACTCTATGACGCCATCTATCAGCGGGAAAAACAGCGGGCCCGGCTGGCCGCCGGCCAGGAAGCCAAGGAGCGGTTCAGCCAATGTCCCGTGTGCCGGCGGCTGGTCTGCGACGCCTGCTTCCTCATCTGCCGGGAGATGGATCTGTGCCGGGAGTGCGCCGGCCGGATGAAGGAGCCCGGGGAGCCGGTGGCGCCATGAAGATCCGCTGGTTGTGGTTTCTGCTGCTGTGTCTGATGCTGAGCGGATGCACAGGGGCAGCGTCCCAGGGCCATTTGATCGCTGGGGCGGAGGGCTCCCGGGAATACAGCGGGGTGCTGGGCCCTTTCCTCCCCGATTATCCCCTTCAGGAGACGAAGGATACCCTATACGCACAGGTGGCCCGGGGGAATGCGGTGGCCTGCTTCGACGTGCAGGCGCTCCCGGCGCTGGAGCAGGGCGTGGGCCGGTATTGGTATCCCCATGTTTCGGCCACGGTGGTCCTTGCCGTGGATCGTTCCCGGACGGACGCAGCCATCACCGGCTGGAACAGCCTTCGGGAGTGCCGGGTTCCTGTCGGCATAGGAAGCATCTCCGTCATCCGCAATATGCTGGCCCTGGGCGCGGTGTCCTACGGGCTGAACCAGGAGAAGCCTACAAAGGGGGACGCCCTGGAGCTATTGGAATCCCTCTACCGGAACGGAGGCTTCGAGCTAGAGGATTTAGACGCCCCCATTTTGCTCTGTCTGGACTATGAAGCCGCCGGGTGGAATCGAAATGGCGGAAATTATGAGATCATCGTGCCGGAGGAAGGGACGATCTCATACCAATTGGGGCTTCTCTCGGATGTTCCGCTGACCCTGGCGCCTGGATTGGATGCGGCGCTTCTATCTGCGGGGCTGCCCCTGGTGGGCGGGGAGAGGCCGCCCGGCTTTCCCCAGGATTATGGGGCGGCCCATATGCTGGGCGTGGAGGACTACGGCTGGTTTTTGGAGCTCGCCGGGGACAGCAGCCGCGATCTGCGCCGGCAGGTTTTCCACACCCGGCTGTATACCACCGCAGACCTTCGGGAGCATATTTTATCGCCCCTGCTGATCGTATCCGCCATATTGCTGTGGCAGGGGACGGTATCCCATCGGATGAGCCGCCGGGACGTCCGCCGGGTCGTCAACGTGATGAGCTGGCTGATTGTGGGGTGGCTGCTGCTGCGGCTGTTTAAATATCAGCTGCTATCGGAAGGGATTCTGTCCCGGATGTGCTGGTATGGCTACTATCTCTTTCAGCTGGCTCTGCCGGTTGCGCTGTTGTACCTGGCCGAGATCCTGGACCGGCCGGAGGGCGACATCCCGCTGGTCCGTCCCCCATGGCCGCCCCTTGTCTGCTATGCGATTTCGGTGCTGCTGGTGATGACCAACGACTGGCACCAGCTGGTATTCCATTTCGACCTTAGCGGAAATTGGTTCAACGACTATGGCTACGGCATAGGATATTGGATGATTATAGCCGCTTCCGCCCTGTTTTTGCTATTGGCCATTGGAAAGCTTTTTATCAAGGGCCGGAAAAGTCCCTACTGGGGCGGCAAGGTATTAGCGCTTTTGTTCTGCGCGGGTTTGGTTGCGTATATCGTCGCCTATATCTATCGCGTGCCGCTGGCATGGGAAAGCGATCTGACGGTCTGCATCTGTATCCTTTCCGTTCTGTTTTTTGAAACCGTGCTCCATGCCGGGCTGATTCCGGTCAACATCCAATATCAGAGGTTGTTCGCCTCTGCCCCCATTCGTTTGACCCTGTTGGACGAGAGCGGGCGTACGGTTCTTTCCTCCCGGGGGGCGCCTCCCGTTTCCCGTTCCATTTGGCAGCGGCTGCTTGCGGACATGGAGCATCCGCTGCTGCGGGATCACGATACCCAGCTTCATGCGGTTCCCATCCATGGCGGCATGGCGGTGTGGCAGGAAGACCTTTCCCAGCTTAACCGGCTGCGCACGGAGATCCAGGATGTGCAGGCCCGTCTGGAAGCAGCCAATGGGCTTTTACGGGAGGAGGGGGAGGTCAAAAAGCGCCTGCTGACTGCGGAAACAAACCGCGCGCTGTTCGAGCAGCTGGACCGGGACATGGAGCGCCGCATGGCCTCCCTGGCCCGGCTGATCGAATCCCTGCCGGAGCAAGAAGATACCAGGGGCCTCACCGCTTACATCACCTTGCGTCTGTGCCATATCAAACGCAGATGCAACCTGTTCTTCCTGGCGCGCCAGGGGCAATCCCTCCTTGGCGATGAGCTGGGCATGTATCTGGATGAGTTGGCGGAGCTGGCCCGCTATGCGGGGCTGCAAACGCTGATCCGGTGCGGGCAAGGGGGCGCCCTGGATATCCGCAGCGCCGCCCTCTGCTACGACTTTGCCTTTGAATCCATATCCTGGGCGCTAAAGGAGGGCGCCTCTGCGCTGATGGGCTACCTGGAACCGGAGGGTTCCCGTCTGGCATTCCGGTTTCTTGCGGGCAGCGATCCTAAGCAATGGCGTTTCTCGGAGGAACTGATGGTGGCGGTAGCCGCCCTGGGCGGGCAAATCGCCTGCAAGGACCTGGACGACGCCGTGGGTATCTGCCTGACAATGCCCTGGGGAGGTGAGGCTTGTGGCTGAGTTTTACCGAATGCCCCATTGGTTGCTGACCGGGTTGGTGATGGTGCTGGCGCTGTGCATCGTGCTGCAGACCCGGGCCGTCTCCTACAGCATTCGCCGCCTGCGTACCGGCTGGGTGCGCAGGGTGGAAACCGGGATGGAGTGCGCCATCCTGGCGGCTTTGTTCCTCTTCGCCGCCCTTCTCGCCCAGGTGCAGTATGGGCTGTTTTGCGGATTTTTAGCCCCCAGCGCCTATGGCTTTGCCCGGCAGCTGGTATTTCTGCTGGTAGCGGTGCTGGGCACCACCGCTGCGGTGGGAACGGAGTTGATCTGGCCTTTTTTCTCTGTGGGCGGGGCGGCGGTCCTACTTCCCTTGACGGAGGCGGTCACAGGGCCTGTGTACCCGTTCTTCTTCCTTGGGGGCATTCTGTTTTTCCTGATCCGCAGCGTGCATATCTGCTTGTTGCGCCGCTGGGAGCTCCACACCCAGATCTCCTTCGTATCCGTCAAGGAGGCCATTGATACCCTGCATACCGGCCTGCTGTTCTTTCGCCCGAAGGGGGATATCCTGCTGTGCAACCGCCGGATGGATATGCTGGCCCAGCAGATGACCGGGCAGTCTTTGCAGAACGGCAGGGCGTTTGCGGCGCTTTTGGCGTCCGGACCGCTGCGCGGCGGCTGCGTGCGGGAAGTGCTGGGCGGGCAGCAAGTGTTTCGCCTCCCGGACGCCACCGTGTGGAGCATCTCCGCCTACGATATTCCCATGGGGCGGCGGACATTGATCCTGCTGACCGCCGATGATGTCACGGAGCGGTGGAACGCGGTGACCCTTCTGGCCCGCCAAAATGAAGCGCTGGAGAAACGCGGGCAGGAGCTTCGCCACACCATCGAGCATCTAAGGTCCATCTGCGAAGCGGAGGAGATCGCCCGGAGCAAAGGCAGGGTCCACGACCTTTTGGGCCAGCGCATCAGCCTGCTATTGCGGGCCCTGCGGGACGGCCAACAGCCGGACGAAACGCTGCTGATGGATTTTGTACGCGGCCTTCCCTCAGCCCTGCGGGAGGATCGCACGCCGAGCCCCGCCCACCGCCTGGAGATGCTACAGGAAACCTTCCAGGGCATGGGGGTGGCTGTGGTGATCTGCGGCGCCCTGCCGGAGGCCGAGGAGGTGGCGGGCAGCTTTGCGCAGATCGCTGTGGAGTGCGTCACCAACGCGGTGCGCCACGGATATGCCACCCGCATCCAGCTCCATTTTTTTGACAATGACTGCTGGCGCATGACGGTCACAGACAATGGGATTCCCCCTGCCACGGGGTCCATCCGGGAGGGTGGCGGCATCGGCGGGATGCGCCGCAGGGTCCGCCAGCTTGGCGGCTCCCTGAAGCTCTATGCCGTCCCCCGGTTTCGAATTGAAATCTATGTTCCAAAGGAGGCTGCGCAGGAATGATCCAAGTTCTGATCGTGGAGGATCACGCATCCATGCGGGAATCGCTGACCACGGCGCTGGTGGCTACGGGGGATTTTTCTGTGGTGGGCGAAGTGCCCAATGCCGACTATGCCCTGGATTTCTGCAAGCACCTGCATCCGGACCTGGTGCTGATGGATGTATGTACGGAGGGCGGTGCTTCCGGGCTCAAGGCGGTGGAGGCCATCCGCAAAGCCTATGGGGAGATCAAGATCATCGTCATGACCGCTTTTGACGAGATCACCTATATTCCCCGGGCCAAGGCTGCGGGAGCCAACGGCTTTATCTACAAGAGCCGGAGCTTAAACTATTTTCTGGAGGTAACCCGGGAGGTGATGGCGGGCGGCAGCAGCTTTCCGGAGCCCAAGACCATCCCCCTGCCCCAGGGGGAAGCCCCGCTGACCGACCGGGAGATGGAGGTGCTCCGGCTGATGTGCAAGCACATGACCAATAAGGAGATCGCCCGGGAACTGTTTATCAGTGAAAACACCGTCAAGTACCACAAGATGAACATGCTGGGCAAGACCGGCTTTTCCAAGGCGGTGGATCTGGCCTTTTATATGATCTCCAACGGCTGGATCAATCCGCTGTATTGAGAAAAAACACCCTCTCGATCCACCGGTGAAAGCCGGTGGATTATTTTGTTTCTGAGAAAAGCCCGCTCGCTCCGGCAGGGCGCAGGCTGAAAAAGGCTACTATGAAACCCTAATTTGTTATATGGAGAGGCCGCCCAAGGATCGATGGGGAAAGCGCAAGATGCCCACAGTATCCAGCCGTGCTATGCATCGGACTATGCTGGTATAGATAAATTTGGATTGCCCATTTGCTGTGTTGATGACAAAATTTCCTAAACTGGTCTTTGTTCGTTGATGTTGATTGGACAAATTAAAGCATAGTGCCAGGGCTTATAAAACAGCGCAAGCTTTCGTGTAACTTCATTGCCCGAGGACCTCACGATCAACATAGAATATTGTGCAGATGATAGTAGGAACCGATTTGCACAAACTGGTTTATACTTTCAAGTACAATCTTGTTATAAATTTTCTTTAAAGATATAATTAAGATACGCTATCGAGATTCATTTATCACGGAATACAGAAAGCATTCAGGATGAAAAAGAAAACGCATCCCTTTTT
>CALXCW010000121.1 GCA_944386905.1 uncultured Oscillospiraceae bacterium | reverse complement strand
GTGCCACTCATGTCGCCATTTTCCCCAGAGCCAATGCCTGCACCGCGATCTTCACTCCAGGCCGTCACCTGCGCATTGCCGCCAATGGTGATCGTGCCGCTCATGGCGCCATCTTCCCCAGAGCCAATACCTGCACCGTCATCATCATTGGTCGCGGTCACCTGTGCATTGCCGCCAATGGTGATCGTGCCGCTCATGGCGCCTTCTTCTCCGGAGCCAATGCCCGCACCGTTATCCTGGGCAGCAGCATGCACTACGGCCTCCCCGTCTATGGTGATGGTGCCGCGCATTTCGCCCTTATATCCTGCGCCTATGCCTGCGCCATATCCATCACCCATCGTGCTTCCGGCCGTCAACTGCAGATCGCCGGTGACATGGATGCTGCCGGTAAAATCCTCTTCATAACCAGAGCCGATGACAGCGCCATCAGAATCTACATTCTGCAGCGTCAGACTGCCGCCGGTCTCACTGGTCAAGGTCAGATCGCCATCGGCTACATCAAGCAGCGCGTTATCGCCATAATCAAAATTGTAGTCCTGGTGGATGGTATTTGTCCCTTCCACCTGGATCACCGCGCTGCTGTCGCCGATGTCGATGGCGGGCTCGCTATTTTGAACGTCGTCATTATTATCGTAGTCATTGGAAATATTCAGATCCCGGATGGTGAAGGACGCCGTAGCGCCGTCCTGGGTGAGGACGGTGATGTGATTCGTCGTGGTGTTTTCAGATTGCATAATGACCGGGGCGTCGTCCTCGGTGGTTTCACCGTTTTGGGTGACCCGTTGGCCGGCCGCGTCGGCCAAAATGGTCACGCTGCCTTGAAACAGGTCATACTCCGCCGCCAAGGCGCTCACCGGCAGAGCAGCCGCCAGAAGCAGCGCCAGGGCAGCAGACAGGATGCGTCTCTTTTTCATCAATGAATCCTCCTTTGCTCGTAACATGTTGCATACTCGCTTCCAACAGCCTTCTCTAACTGGAAATAACTGTATACTTTATTATACCAGAGCCCGGGGATTTCTGCAAGCTTTTTATTCTCCATTCCCCTGTGCGCGGAATTTTTCCAGGGCCGTCCAGGCGGATTGGGCCATCAGCGCCGCGCCGATGGGCAAGGCGTCGTCATCCACCCGGAAGCGGGCGTTGTGCCAGCCGGGATTTTCCCTGCCCGGGTAGCCGGTGCCGATCCAATAGAAAAACGACGGCAGGTGCCGGCCTAGCACCGCAAAATCCTCTGACCCCATGTTGCCCCGGGGCGAGACCAGATTCTCCTCCCCCACCACCGCCGCAGCGGCCTGATGGGCCAGGGCGGTCATCTCCGGGCCGTTCCAGGTGACCGGCACCTCCGGGACAAAGGTCACATCGCAGCGGCACTGGTAGGACTGGGCAATACCGTTGACCAGCGACGCAAGCCGCTGCTCCGTGCGGCGCAGCACCGCATCATCATGGGCGCGAATGGCTCCGGTCATGGTGAGAGTCTCCGGGACAAAGTTTTCCGGCGTCCCGGCATGAATGGAGAACACCGCACATACCAGCGGATCCAGAGGATCGGTGTTGCGGGTGACAATGGTTTGGATGGCATTGACGATGGCCGCGCCCGCCACAATGACGTCCACGCACTGGTGGGGCGCGCCGCTGTGCCCTGCCACGCCATGGAGGGTGATGGAAAAGTGGGACTTCCCGGCCATGATGGCTCCCGCCACCAGGGCAACCTGGCCGCAGGGCAATTCCGGCCGGGTATGCTGGCCAAAGAGACAGATCGGTTTCACCGGCAGCTTTTCCCACAAGCCATGGGCCTCCATGGCCGCCGCCCCCTGGGTAATCTCCTCGGCGGGCTGGAAGAGAAAGACCACATTCCCCGCCAAATTTTCACGGCGTTCCGCCAGCAGCTCTGCCGCACCATAGAGGCAGGTGGTGTGAAAATCATGGCCGCAGGCGTGCATCACGCCCGCCGTCTCCGACACCACGCCGTTGTCCGCAGGCTCCTGCTGGGCAATGGCATCCAGATCAGCCCGCAGAGCCACCGCTGGCCCCGGCAATGCACCCCGCAGCACGGCAACCACGCCGGTTTCCATCCCCAGCTCCACCAACTCCAGCCCCAGGCGGCGCAGCTTCTCACGCAAAAGCGCTGTGGTGCGCACCTCTTGAAAGGACAGCTCCGGGTGGCGGTGAAGATCATCCTTCATGGCTCGGAGCGCCGGTGCCAGTTCCCTTGCCCGCTCCAGCATGGCATTCATTCTGAAAACCCCTTTCCCATGGTATAAGCCCGGGGCGAGACGCCGTAATAGCCGCGAAATGCCCGGTAAAAATTGGAATACTCTTGAAAGCCGCAGCGAAGGCTTGTCTCTCCCGGGGGCGTGCCCTGGAGCAGCAGCTCCCGGGCCATCAGCAGCCGCCGCAGGAGAATGTAGCGGTAGACCCCGGAGCCCACCACCCGGCTGAACTCATGGCTCAGGTGGTATTTGCTCACATAAAACCGCTGGGCCAGATGATCCAGGGTGATCTCCTCGGCATAGTGGCCATTGATATAGGCCAAAACCTGCGACACCAGCGCCGTCTCCTCCCCCTCGCTCCCCGCTCGGTCAGCCATATGGCTGAAGCGAGCAGTGAGATGATCCACTTCCTCCACCCCGGTAGGAGGAATGGCATCCACGGTCAGCTTTCCCTCTTCAATCAAACCAAAGGAGCGGTTCATCTCCTCAAAAGCGCCGCAAATTCGACGAGCTCGGCGCCGGATGACAAAGTAGGTGCAAATCATCAGCATAACACTGAAAATCAGAATGGACAAGATGGCTACCAGCACATCTTCAAGGATTTTTAGCATCGGCGCCGTGCACACACAGTAGAGGCTCACGGCAGGCAGCTCGATTTTCTGCGCCGCAGCGTAATAGAGCTCGCCCCGAAGCGTTAGCGTAAACACCTCGTCCAGCTTGAGAGGCATGGTCAAAGGTGAACGGCCTTCCATCCGCTCCGGCGAAGAGGTGCTGAGAATCTGTCCGCTGATATTCACCAGGTGGGCATCATAGCCCTCCTGTTCCGTCTCCAAAGTGCGCTGAATATCGCCAAAATTGTACTGTACCACCAGATACCCCAGGAGATCGTTGAGTTTGGCGCCGGCATAAGATTGCGAGGCCCGGATCTCAGTGATGAGAATACAGGTGACGCCGTCAGACTGGAGTGACTGCCCCGGCTCAAAGAGCCAGAGGATATTGCCGTGATCCTGCACCACTTGCAGCAAACTTTGGATATGCTGCACCACTTGGGAATCGACAGCATATTTGTTGCCAATGGCCACACCCTCGGGAGAATAAACGATAATATTGTCTGCCTGGGAAAAAAAGCGGGATTGGTTTTGAATCTGGCGATTGATCCGGATGCGAGCGAGAAGTTCATCTGCGGAATCTTGGGTGGCATACTGTGCCAGAAGCGTCTGCAATCCCTCATCATAAGCAATGTTTCGCATGGTTTCCGAAACGGTATCTAAAATTCGATGGTTAAATGGGGAAAGCGGACGAATATCACGGTTTGATTATACCATAGATTGTCGGACTTGACCAGCATTCACGCCAGAATGCGTTTCAGCAAATCCTGCTGCCGCGACATTCAAGGCGCATGCTTTTTTTGCTCCACGGCATACTGATGGGGCGTCATGTGGCGAATCTGTTTGAACGTCTGGATAAAATGGGAGGTGTTTTCAAAACCGCAGCTTCGACACACCGACTGCACTGATTCACCGTTGCGCAGCAACAGACATGCCTGAGAAACCCGCACACTGTTGAGATAACGCATATAAGTGGTGCCGGTCTGTGCTTTGAAGCGGCTGCAAAAATGGTACTTGCTGTAGCCCGCCAGTCGAGCCACCTCTTCCAGCTCAATTTTTCTGTGGTAGTTTTCATGGGTCCAGCGGATAAGCTCCTGGAGGCTTGATGCCTTGAAGCCGGTATCGCTGACCGGTGGACGGTTCATATGGCGCGAGAGCAGACGAAAGAGTTCCACAAGCTCCGGCAAGCACTCTACCAGATCCCCGTCCCGGTCGATCAGACGTTCCACAATCGCTTTGACCGCGGCGTAGTCCTCGCAGTGGTATTTAATCTGCTGCACCGACCCATTGCGCAAAGCCAGATACGGCTCCACTTGAAAGTAACGCTCCAGCTCTTGAAAACAGATCTTGAATACGTACATCGTCCCATCGCCAGGTCGGACGTTGTTGGCATGGACAGTATAGGGCGGAATGATAAACAGCTCCCGCTGTCCCAGGGAAAAGTGCTGGTTATCAATCAAAATTTCGCCGCATAAATCCTCACATAATAGGATTTCCATGGTTTCGGCATAGTGCATGGGCACAATATCCTCCATGGAAAATTGCTTGATGCGGATGGTATAGGGCATCTGCGCCGAGAATGAGACATGCTCCTCAAACCCATCGGGCAGCCGATCGTCCCAATAAACACACTGCATCGTGTCCCGCCTCCTTTGCTTGTCCCCTCCAGCGCCTTGGGGCATTATTATTTTAATCATAGTGAATATTTCGCAATATGGCAACATTTTTTTGAACGCTTCCACCATGTTTGCCTGCGCACAATTTAAACAGGATAAGTCCAGAAACCTTACATAAAAAGATAACGGCCGGCGCATCTGCGCCGGCCCCAAGCTAGAAGCAGTCCTCGCTCAAAGAACCTTCGAGATAAAAATTCATTCCGCACAAACCAGATACTGGCGATAGAACGCCGCAATGGCATCAAAGGGGATCACATCCAACCGGTCATAGAGGTCGGTATGGACGGCGCCCGGAATCAGCAGCAGCTGCTTATTGTCGCCCCGAAGGCGGGCAAACGCATCGCGGCTAAAGTAGCAGGAGTGCGCCTTCTCGCCGTGGATAAGCAGCACAGCGGACTCAAGCTCTTCAAGATAGGAGAGCAAAGGCATGTTGAGGAAGGAAACGGCAGAGGTTATGTTCCATCCGCCGTTGGAGTTGAGAGAACGGGGGTGATAGCCGCGGGACGTCTTGTAATAGTCATAGTAGTCTTTGACAAAGAAAGGAGCATTTTCAGGCAGAGGATCCACCACGCCGCCCGCCAGCGTATAGGTGCCGCTACGGTAGTCTGCGGTGCGTTGGGCGCTGAGGACATGACGTTTCTCGTTCCGGGCCGCGGGGGTATCCTCACTGTCAAAGTAGCCCTTGGCATTGACCCGCGTCATATCATACATGGTGGCTGTGACGGTCGCCTTGATCCGCGGATCCACTGCTGCTGCATTGAGCGCCATGCCGCCCCAGCCGCAGATTCCGAGAATCCCAATCCGTGCCGGATCAACAAAATCCTGCACCGACAGGAAATCCACTGCTGCGCAAAAATCTTCGGTGTTGATATCCGGTGATGCCACATAGCGTGGGGTGCCGCCGCTCTCACCGGTATACGATGGGTCAAAGGCCAAGGTAATGAGTCCCCGCCGTGCCAGCTCCTGGGCATAAAGGCCCGCTGCCTGCTCCTTGACTGCACCGAAGGGGCCACTAATCGCAACAGCCGCACCTGGGCCTGCCTGGTCAATGGGGAGATATAGGTCGGCAGCCAATGTGATGCCATAGCGGTTGTGGAATGTCACCTTCCTGTGCACGACCTGTTCGCTCTGCGGGAAGGTCTTGTCCCATTCTTGGGAAAGGTATAAATGTTCCATGGTATCCTCCTATGCTTCAATGGACGCGCCCATGCTGCTGGCGCGCTGTAAGGCGGGGTGATTTTCAATCTCTCGAGGG
>CALXCW010000120.1 GCA_944386905.1 uncultured Oscillospiraceae bacterium | reverse complement strand
CTCCAGCTGGACGAACAGCAGGCGGCCGCGGTGCAGGCGCCGCAGCGGCAGATTTTGCTGCTGGCAGTGCCGGGCAGCGGCAAAACCACGGTTTTGGTGAGCCGAGTGGGATATCTGCGTCATGTGCTGGATGTTCCGCCGGAGCGGATCCTCACCATGACCTATACCGTGGCGGCCACGGCAGACATGCGGCGGCGCTATGCCGCCTACTTCGGCGAAGAAGAGGCGGCACAGTTGGCATTTCGTACCATCAACGGCGTTTGCAGCCGGATCATTTACCACTACCAGCGCCTCTCGACGCGGCCTGGCTTTTCCCTCTTGGATGACGGCGGCCGTCAGGGCGCCATTTTGTCCGAGGTCTACCGGGCTGAGACCGGGGAATTTGCCACAGAGAGCACCATAGCGGCGTTGAAGCAGGCCATTACCTATGCAAAAAACATGATGGCTACCGATGAGATGCTCGCCGAGATGAAGGTGGAGGGTGCGGCCTTCGGGCCATTGTTTCGCCGCTACTGCGCTGCTTTGCGCAGCCAGAAGCTTATGGATTTTGACGATCAAATGGTCTATGCGCTGCAAATTCTGCGCCGCTATCCTCAGATTCTCGCAGCCGTCCAACGACAATACACCCATTTTCTCGTGGACGAAGCCCAGGATACCTCTAAAATACAGCATTTGCTGCTCCGGCTGCTGGCTGGTGACGGCGGGAATCTCTTCCTGGTGGGCGACGAGGATCAGAGCATCTATGGGTTTCGTGCGGCCTATCCCCAGGCGCTGATGGAGTTCCCCAAGGTCTATCCCCAGGGCCGTGTGCTCTATCTGGAGCGCAACTATCGTTCTACCCGGGAAATCGTCTCGGCGGCGGATCGGTTTATTCAGAAGAACAAGTGCCGCTATCCCAAGCGTCTGGTGGCAACCCGGGGCTGCGGCGTCCAAGTGCGCGCAGTGGATGTGGAAAATCGGCGCCATCAGGTGCTGTATTTGGCCAAGGTAGCTGAGAACCCAGATATGGAGACGGCGGTGCTGTACCGTGATAATGAAAGCGCACTGCCATTGATTGACCTTTTAGAGCAGCGGGGAATTCCCTATCGCAGCCGCCAGGTGGACAGCACTTTTTTCTCCAGTCGGGTGGTGCGGGATATCACCGATATGCTTCGCTTTTCCCTAAATCCGGCAGATGGGGCCCTGTTCTTGAATTTCTATTATAAACTGGGCGCCGGGATCAGCCGTGCCGCGGCCCATGCGGCGGCGGAATCCGGCGGGCAGTCTGTGCTGGAAGTGTTGGCGGAGATGCCGGGACTTGCGCCCTACACCCGTCGCCAGGTCAAGGCACTCAAAACCCATTTCTCCCGCCTGCCCACCTTGCCGGCGGACAAGGCAATACGGCGTATTGTTCGGTATATGGGTTACGGCGATTATCTCGAGGCCCAGGGTATGGATGAGAGTAAGACAGAAATCCTCGCCCTGCTGGGGATTGGACGCGAGACGCCCCAGGCGCTGCTGACACGGCTTCAGGAACTGGAGGAGATCGTCCGCCGTGGGACAGTGGATGTCGAAAGCCGATTGATACTCTCCACCATCCATTCCAGCAAGGGGCTGGAGTATGACCGGGTGATTCTCATGGATGTGGCCGACGGCCTTTTCCCCAGAAGTGTCCCAAGCCCCTCCAGCCGGGATATAGCTGCCCGGGACACCTTCGAAGAAGAGCGGCGGCTTTTCTATGTGGGTATGACTCGGGCGCGGCAGGCGCTGTGGCTGATGCGATTTTCCGATGGCCACCTTGTGTCTACGTTTGTTCAGGAGGTGATGGCGCAGCTTCCGTCTGCGGCAATCGCTGCGTCGCAGGCAGATTTCCCCGTGGGGGCTTTTGTGCACCATCAGCGCTTTGGCTCCGGCGTTATCACGGCACGCAAATCAGATGTTGTCACCATTGCCTTTGAAGATGGTCAGGTGAAAAAATTCCTGCTCTCGGTGTCGCTGCAAGAAAACCAGCTGACTCTTCGTCGATCATAAGAAAACCGCCGCACTTTGCGGCGGTTTTCTTATAGGGCATGATGGGCCAGCAGCAGGGCTGCCTGAATGGTTTGGCTGCGGATGGCGTCTCGGCTGCCGGTGAAGTGAAAGCGCTGCACCAGTGTGGCATGGGCTGTGGCGCAGGCGACATAGACCAATCCAACTGGATTTCCCCGGTCATCGCCGGTGGGGCCGGCCAGACCGGTGACGCTCAGTGCCAAGTCTGCGCCGATGGCGGTCAATGCTCCGCGGGCCATGGCCTGGGCTGTCTCGGCAGAGACGGCGCCGAAGCATGCCAGCGTATCCTGGGGCACGCCCAAAAGCTGCGCCTTCACAGTATCGGTGTAGGAGATAATCCCGCCGAGATAGGTCTGAGAACTGCCGGGGATGGCGGTGAGGGCGGCGCCGATGCCGCCGCCAGTGAGGCTTTCAGCGGTAGCCAGGGTGAGGCATCGGCTCTGGAGCGCCTGGAGCAGGGCCTGGGCTTCAGTCATCATAGTATTTCACCGTGACCTTTTCCGTATTGAGCACGGCGCGGTCAATGAGGGCCTCCACATCCAAGGCGGCTTCGGCGATCTCCACGGCATGGAGTTCCGGCTTGGTCTTGGGGTGCTTGGGGGTGAACACGGTACAGCAGTCCTCGTAGGGAAGGATGGACGTTTCCAGCGTCCCGATTTTCCGGGCGATGGTGACAATTTCCTCCTTGTCCATGCCGATAAGAGGGTGGAACATGGGCATATCTACCACTGCGCCGGTGACGGCCATGGCTTCCATGGTCTGCGAGGCCACCTGTCCCAGGTTCTCGCCGGTGACGAGGGCGCGACAGCCATGGTCATTGGCAATACGCTGGGCAATGCGCATCATAAACCTGCGCATGACGAGCGTGAAGTATTCCTCAGGGCAGTGATCGCGGATGGCCTCCTGAATTTCGGTGAAACCCACCACATCCACAGTCATTCTGCCGCAGAAGCGTGTAAGGAGCCGGGCCAGTTCCAGCACCTTTTCTTTGGCCTTCTCCGAGGTATAAGGATAGGAGAAGAAATGGATGCACTCGATTTCCACGCCTCGCTTGGCAATCATATAGCCGGCCACAGGGGAGTCAATACCACCGGAGAGAAGCACCGCCGCCCGTCCACCCATGCCGGTGGGGAGACCGCCGGCGCCGGGTTGGGCTGGGCCGTGGACATAGGCAGCGTAATCACGCACCTCCACATGGACGGTATAGTCGGGATTGTGGACGTCCACCGCCACCTGGGGGAAGGCTTCTGCCAGGCGTCCGCCGATTTCCTGGGAGAGCTGAATGGAGTTGAGGGGGAAGGCCTTGTCGGCTCGCTTGGATTCTACCTTAAAGCTCCGGGCCAGGGAAAGAGCGTCGCCCAGGTAGGAGAGAACGGCCTCATAGATGGCGTCCAGCGTCTTTTCACAGGGACGGCAGCGGCACATGGAGGCAATACCGAACACCGTGCCGCAGGCTTCCCAGGCGCCGTCCACGTCACAGTCACCGTCCTCCGGCTCGACGTAGATGGTGGACTGTTTGAGATAGACGCGGAAGGCACCGAAGTGCTTGACACGGCGGCGGATATTGCCCTTGAGGCAGTTTTCAAAGGCCCGGCGATTCTGTCCCTTGAGGACAATTTCGCCCAGCTTCAAGAGAAAAATTTCATTCATGTCGGTTTGTCTCCTTGCTTTCAGGGATGGTCAAAGGAATAGGTGCGGTATTGCACCGCTTCTGCAATGTGGGCCGGCGCGATGTCGGCGCTGCCGTCTAAGTCGGCGATGGTGCGGGCCACCCGCAGCACCCGGTCGTAGCTGCGGGCTGTGAGGCCCAAGGCCTGAAAGGCGGCCTTCATCAGAGCGGTGCATTCATCGGAGAGGGCGCAGTGGTCGCGCATCTGCCGGGGCGACATGGCGGCGTTGGCAAAGGTGGAAGTTCCCTCAAACCGGCGGCGCTGGATGTCACGGGCAGCAGCGACGCGCTTTTGAATTACGCTGGAGGGCTCTGCCGGGGTGCGGCGGTTGAGCTCAGAGAAGTTGAGAGCCGGTACTTCCACAAGGATGTCAATGCGATCAAGGAGCGGGCCGCTGATGCGGCTGAGGTACTGTTTGACAGCCCTGGGCGTGCAGGTGCACCGGCCCGAGGGGTCGCCGTACCAGCCGCACTTGCAGGGGTTCATGGCGCACACCAGCATAAAGCGGCTGGGGTAGATCTCGGTGCCGGAGACTCGGGCAATGCAAACACGCCCGTCCTCCAGGGGTTGGCGCATCACTTCCAGGGTGTCCTGGCGAAATTCCGGCAGCTCATCGAGGAAGAGAACGCCCCGATGTGCCAGAGAGACTTCACCGGGTTTTGGGACGCTGCCGCCTCCGGCGAGGCCTGCGGCGGAAATGGTGTGATGGGGGCTGCGGAAGGGGCTTCGCTCCATCAGCGGATGCTCCGGCGAGAGCAGGCCCAGAATGGAGTGGATCTTGGTCACCTCCAGCGCCTCCTCATCGGTGAGAGGCGGGAGGATTGATGGCAGGCGCTTGGCCAGCATGCTCTTGCCTGAGCCCGGCGGGCCCACCAGGAGAATGTTGTGGCCGCCGGCGGCGGCCACCTCCAGCGCTCGTTTGGCCTGCTCTTGGCCCTTGACGTCGGCAAAGTCCGGCAGAGGCATGGCCGATACCTCCGGCACCCAGGGCGGGGTGGGGGAGAGGGGCGCGGCACCGGTGAGATGGCCGATCAGCTTGCGCACATCGCTGACGCCGTAGACCGTAAGCCCCTTGGCCAGGGATGCCTCTCGGGCGTTTTCTTCTGGGACAAAGACGGCCTCCATCCCGGCGGCCCGGGCGGCCAGGGCCATGGGCAATACGCCGTTGACGGGGCGCACCCGACCCTCCAGGCTCAGCTCACCGATGTAGGCGAAACGCTTTTGGGGCAGGTGCAGCTCCTTGGAGGCGGCAAGAATGCCCAGGAGGATGGGGAGATCATAGAGCGTTCCTGTTTTTTTGGTGCCGGCGGGCGCCAAATTGAGGGTGATGCGGCTGACAGGGAAGCGAAAGCCCGTATTCTTGACGGCGGCGCGGACACGGTCGCGGGCCTCTTTGACCGAGGCATCCGGCAGACCCACTACATCGAAGCCCGGCATGCCGTTGGTGATGTAGCACTCCACCGACACCTCGTAGCCGTCGATGCCCCGGAGGCCCAGAGAGCTGACCCAGCTGAGCATGGGCAGATTCCCCTCCTTTGCGGCATTTTTAATTATCATACTATATTATCCTGCAAAACGCAAAGGCAATCTTCCGGCTGGGGCTGACCCGGGGTGGCGGCGCTGTGCTTCTGACTGCCGGTTTTCTATTTCGCCAGTGGATGAAAAGCGGCAGCCAAAAGATTTTTTTGGATATTCATTTACAGAAGTCGAAGTCTGTGGTAGAATGATAACGATAAACTATGTCTTTGCGCCCATTTGGTCGCGAAGGCTAAAATAGGAGGTCAAAAACTTGTCCAGAAAATTTATTACAATGGACGGTAACAACGCTGCGGCTTATGTGTCGTATGCCTTTACCGAAGTGGCGGGTATCTATCCCATCACGCCCTCCAGCCCCATGGCTGACTATGTCGACCAGTGGGCCGCTCAGGGCAAGAAGAACATCTTCGGTACGACCGTCAAGGTCTGCGAAATGCAGTCCGAGGCCGGCGCGTCCGGTACCGTCCACGGCTCCCTGGCAGCCGGTGCTCTGACCACCACCTATACGGCGTCTCAGGGC
>CALXCW010000119.1 GCA_944386905.1 uncultured Oscillospiraceae bacterium | reverse complement strand
ACATGCTGCAACCAAAGTTCAGCATCGGCCACTGCAGACACAGGCGAGCAGTCTATGATGATAAAATCCATCTGCGTTTTAAGCTGTTCGACTACCTGCGCGAGCTGGGGACTGTTGAGCAGCATGACGGGGGCAGAAACCGGCTTATATTGAAACAGTTTCCAGATACCGGTTGCGGGATCTTGGGTTATTACGCTGTTTCCATCTGCTTGTCCGTTGAGAAGATCAGAAAACGAATAATTGCTAGAGTCTTTCTCATCAAAGATACGATACTGCGCCGGTTTTCGGAAGTCGCCGTCCACCAGGAGCACTTTGCGTCCGCGCTCAGCCAAGGCAAGCGCGATATTGGCAGGAACTGTGGATTTCCCTTCATTTTCCTAAACACTCGTAACCGCCAACGCTTGCAGGTTCTGGTGCTGCAAATGAGATTCCAATTGTGCCGCGGTCCGGCGGCTTGCCTCCGCAAAATACATACTGACGCGTGGAGAATTTAAGAGCAAAGCCTGAACAATCTTGTCACGACGCCTTTTAGTCCCTTTAACCGACCGTTTTTGCTCGTAGGGAATCACACCTAACACGGTGCCATCCAGCAGTGCACCGGCTTGGCTGGCAACCTTTAATGTATGCCGCAGCACATATATCAGGAAAATGAGAAGGACAGAACCGATCGCTGCAAGGGCTGTCATCGTCAATCGATTGGCTATCAAGGGCGAGGTGTTGGACGGGTTCTGCGGTACCGAAGGCTCTTGCACAATTTCCATGGCGGCATTGGAGAAGACATAATCGGTAATCTGCTCATAGTTTTTCAATGCGGAAGAAATGAACAGATAGGCTTGCCGCGGTGTGGGAGACGTAACCGTGAGCACAAGCAGATTGGTTTCGGAAATCTGGGCACAGGAAATGGTCCCGTCTACTGGTTCGCCAATGCTGTCGGAAATCAGCTTACGAAGTGCCGAGCTCTGGAATACTTCCCGATAGACGGCTGCCATTTGAGTGGTCTGGGAGAGAGATGAATACGCATTGGTTCCGCCGGAACGGGTAACCAGCGTGGCCGTAGCCGTGTACTGGGGGGCATAGGTCAACATCCCCAGTCCGGTTGTACCGAGGAACACGGCCAGCGTCAAGCAAAGCACCACCCACCAGTTTTTCAAAACCTGCCTGACAAATCCGGCAAAAGAAATAGAGCTAACGGTGAAATCCTGCCGATTCATTGACCCACCTCCTGGACAATGACAGTCAGCCAGGTCTCGCCATATTGGCCGCCATTTGCCACAGTGCCATTCAGAGAGAATTCGTAATGTACCTCATAGAGTCCCGGCGTGTTGGGTTTGACGTTCGAGGTAATTCGGAGCAGCGAAGGCTGATACTCTCTTCCGCCGGCGCCGACAACACTGTCAACATAATCCAGCGCTTCAAAAGTATTCCCCTGGTTCACATATGCCAAGCCCGACTTCAGAGTAATACTCACATTTTGGCTGTCCTGCCGATAGATGTGGATGGGGAAGTCGTAGCTCACCGTGTCTCCAAAGCTGTTGCGAACCTCCATGGTGATGGAATAATCACCAGGTAAAGAATAATTCGCATCGGTGTCCACATAGTCAATCCAAGCTGACAGATCTCCGTCCAAAACATCGCTGGCGGAAAACATCGCTCGTATCTCTGAGTGATTGGTTGTCCCGTCGGCGAAGCACAGCGGCTGCGCCAGAGCAAAGCGGGGAGAATGATAGTCGGTAAACAGAACCCGCCGGCTGGCTGTGGCCATATGATCCGAGGAATCGAATACAACATAGCTTAAATCGCAGACGCCGGGCTCCAGAAACCGGGTAAAGGTGCCAGGCAGAATTTGATCTGTCAAATCCCCGTCTTTTTCATCCCAGGCCGTCACACCTTGTAAAAGGTCTTCTTCAGTATAGTTGCAGGGAATTTCCAAGGTATCGGTCTGGAAGCTCAGGGAGGGCATGGTATCATCCCTGTTTAGGTAATCGACAACATAGGCAGCGATAAAAAGGACCACGGCCAGCGCCAAAGCGACAATGGAAAATCCTCTCAGTAGTCGTATCATTCGCTTGTATCCTTCTCCTTCTGCATATCAGATGTATCCCAGTCCCCTTCCCCGTTTAGGAACTCCTGCAGTTGTTTTTCGTCAATCTCGCGGAATCGGCCTGCACCGACGAGATAGACCCGGCTGCACTGGGCGAAGACACTGGGACGGTGCGCGGTGACGATGATGGTACGCCAAGGGTCGCGGCGAATCATTTTTTGCAGGACGCGGCGCTCCGTGGCCACATCCAAGGCGCTGGTTGCCTCGTCCAGCAACAGCACCGGCGTGTTGGCAAGCAGGGCGCGGGCAATGGACAGACGCTGCTTCTGGCCTTCCGACAGCCGCTGGCCGTTGTCCTGGATTTTTTCATAAATACCGTCCGGCAGTTCCTGCACAAATTCCCAGGCGCAGGCGGATTTCAGAGCCCGGATGACCTCCTCATCGGAGGCGTCGGGTTTCATCAGCCGGACGTTTTCTGCAATGGTGCCGGTAAAGAGGGTGTTGCCCTGGGGAATGTAACTGAACAGCTGCCGGGTCGCCGCAGAAACAATCTGCGGTTCGCTTCCGCTGCTAGAAACCGAAACTGTACCTGCGCGGGGATGAATGAGTCCCAGCAGCAGCTTGAGAGTTGTAGTCTTCCCGAGGCCCGAAGGGCCCACCAGGCCGATGATTTCTCCCGGCGCGGCGCGAAACTGTGCACCGGTATAGATTTCGCGGCTCCCGGCATAGCCGACGGTCACATCCTCCAGCCGTACTTCTACCCCCTGTTCTGCCGCGTGGCTCAGCATCGCTTGCAGTTCCGGCGTATCCGCCGTTTTTTCTCGGGGCAGTTCGGTGATTTCCATGATACGTCCGGCGCTGATGCAGGCGCGCATGGCGCTGGGGATGAGGTTGACGACCGAACTGAAGGAGACGCGCAGAGAACTGGCCATGCCGACCAGCATGGTCATGGAGCCGTAGGTGATCTCCCCCTGCCAGAGTCGGAAGATGGCAAATCCATAGCACGCATAGCCGATGACCTGTCCAGTTAGTTGGGTAATAATGCTGCCGATCTGCTGGTACTTATTGCGGTCCAGTTGAATGCGCATGGCCTCCGCCTGCTTGTCTTCATAGCGCTTAAAAAAGGTCTGCACCAAGCCAAAGGCCTTGATGGTCTGCATATTTTGGAAAATCTCCTGGTTGAAGGACACATTCTCACTGGCAAATTCCTGGTTCTTTTTTTGGTACTCCCGCATTCTGACCAGGTTGTAGCGGGAAACCAGCAGGGAAACCGGCGCACCGCAGAGGGCGATGACCGCCATGACCGGATCGTTTTGAACCATAACAACGAAGGCGCCGCCAAAGCTCACCAGCATGGAGCAAAGGCTCGGGAAAAAGGTCAGAACATTGTTGATGATCACGCCCACGTCGCCGTTCAGGCGGTACTGGAGATCACCAGGCCGAAAGGCCGACAGGGCTTCCCAGTCGGCCTGGATGGCCTGCTCAAAGATATCGAGGCGAATCCGGGTGGTGATATATAGACTGATTTTGAGGGAAATGCGGGAACGGACAGCGCTGATGAGGATCTGCGCAAGGCCCACGCCCACGTAGGCGGCAGCCGCGGCGCCGATCATCCCGGCGTTGTGGCCGGTGACGCTGTCCACCAGGGTCCGGCTCACCATGGTAGTGCCCAGCGACAAGATAGACCCCGTCATATTCAAAAGGGTATACCCGCCGATCATATACCAGTACCGGCGGATATACCGAGCCATCCACAGCCACTGTGCGAGGAGCTCTTTCAGCCGGCCCTCCCGCACACGGCGGATCAGTCTTTGTATGTACGCAAGCAAATTCCTCATGTCTTATGATATGCGGTCCAGTTCCCGTGCCAGCAGCGCCACGGCCTCCTCGTCCGCCCGGTTGTCCAGCCGGTAGACCGGCAGGTCGGAGAGCAGGTGATTCAGCGTGTCGCTGCACAGATCCATGCCGTCCTCCAGCCAGGTGGGGTAAAAGACATGGGAAGAGACCTCGGCGACCTTTTCAAATCCGGTGAGCTCCCGCAGGGCGTTGCAGGGCGCTTGCTTGAGCACAACAAGCGCCTTGAGGGGCGTTGAGGCATTGAGGCAATAGGGCGAGGAGCCGTGCCAGGGCGTGCCCCAGGCCAGATAGCCCTGGGCGGTTCGTTGGACAAGGCCGATGTCTCCATTGATGATGGAGGAGCCGCGATACTGTGCCCATCGCTCTGCCTGGGTTGTCTTTCCAACGCCGGAAGGACCCAGAAACAGGATTCCGCGCCCCTCGTCCTCGATGGTGGCCGCATGCAATTGCAGCATTTGCCGGCGAACCGCATTGGAATAGAACACATGGTTTGAAAACACAGTGAGGTTATCGGGATTTCGCAGGGGCAGCAGGGCGCAAGCGCTGAAGTCCCGGTTGGCAAGCAGAATATCTGCCTCATAGCGGAAAATCTGGCAGTAGTCTGGCTCAACGAAGTGCTCTACTTGATAATCCAGGGATATTGGATATGTCAATCGCAATACTATTTCAGGGTATTGAACCGCTTCGCATGCAAACAGCTTCCATGTGTCATCCAATATATTTCCAGCCGCACCTGACATCTGAAAATGCAATTTTGCTAATCGATACCACATATATTTCCAGTTCGGTAACCACAGATATTATAACGAGGATTCATCTTATGGAGCAATGGCAATCTCATTTTTTGTGTCGTCTGGTTTAACTACCACTACCACTACCGAATGAGAAGCAGTTATTTGAGCCCAACGCGGATTGGTTATTGGTAAAAAATCTACCTTTGTCAGTCGGATCCCAAGCACCCAAAACGTCATCTAAGTTTTCTGGCGTATTTTCCACCAAATAGTATTTAAATTCTTGTTCCGTTGCGTATACCTTATTAATAGCATTATATATATCGTCAAAATACCAACCTGTTCCAGTGAAGCCTCCATCACCCGTTGTGTCATCATACCGCCAACGCAGCCAAACGCCGAAGGATTCTTGTCCCGCAACCGGCTCAGGATTGCCCGAAATCATTGCCATGGGCATAATTCCGCCGCCAACCACGCTGGCGTCTACTTCCACATAAATTTCGCCCTCGAACATAACTATTCACCTTTCTTATGTTTATAACATGTCAATATTGATTTACAAAAGGAGGCTGCCGGCTTTTCCATGCTGCCGCTTTCCGTGGAAATGGACGCGGCGCATTTCAAGCAAACCCGCGCCGCCGCGCAGGTCTTGCACGCTGCCGGCCAGTCCAGCGCCTCCTCGAAGTCAAGAAGACGGCGCCAGGCCTCTGCAAAAGGAATATCCCGCACCGGAATATCGGGCTCATTCATAAAGCTGCAAAACTGCATGTTGCCGTTCCACAGCACCCAAAAGCCTACGCGATAGTCTGTACAACTGGCGGCCGGCTTGCGCATGGGGTCGACAAACTTGCCTGATTGGATCATCGCTTCGATCTGCTTTTGCTTTGCTGCCGCGAGCTTTTCTTCCAGCCGCAGGGGCGTCACATCGGTCTGCGCTCCGCGCAGGGATGGGCGCACACCAATGGTCGATGCCCACGGAAGCCGGTGCACGTAGGCGTAATACGCCATGTTCAGTGCGTCGTGCTCATTTTGACGGATGATGGTACCGACCAGCTTCACAGGGATTCCCAGGCTCATCAGCGTGTGAATTCCGTCATTGACGCGGTCAAAGCCGTCTTCCACGCCGCAGACCGCCTGATATACC
>CALXCW010000118.1 GCA_944386905.1 uncultured Oscillospiraceae bacterium | reverse complement strand
GAGGAGAACATCGCCCACGGCAAGGCCAGCTTCGAATCCGAGCTCAAGCGCATGAGCATCGACCCGGCTGTTTTGCAAAATGAGGACTTGCTGCCCACCATTTTGCGCAAGGTGAGCTTCGACTCCCTGGATGATATGTACGCCGCCATCGGCTACGGCGGTATGACTGCCGTCAAATGCGTCAATCGCATCCGCGACGAGCTGGTCAAGGCCAACAAGGCCCTGCCCGCCAAGGATTTGGCCCCCAAGGCGCTCCAGGGTGTGGGCAAGAAGGCACCCGCCGCTTCCAATGCCGGCGTCATTGTCGAGGACATTGGTTCGTGCCTCATCAAGTTCGCCCGCTGCTGCACGCCGGTACCCGGCGATCCCATCATCGGCTTTGTCACCAAGGGCTACGGCGTGTCCATCCACCGCTGTGACTGCCCCAACGCCAGTCCCGCCCTCATCGAGCGCCAGAGCGACCGCTGGGTACGGGCCTCCTGGGCCGACGCCTCCACTGAGGACGCCTTCCCCACATCGGTGGAGATCGACTGCAAGGATCGCGATGGCCTGATGCTCGACCTGGCCATGGTGATGACGGCGCTGAAGATCAAGGTCACCGAGATCTCCTGCCGCAGTCTCCCCGACGGCAAGGCCGTGGCCAGCCTGACCTTCACTGTGCGCAACGTGGCGGAGCTCAACAATGTCACTGCCAAGCTCCGGGCCGTCAGCGGCGTGGAAAACGTCCGCCGCGGCAAGAGCTGAACGCCGGCGCGAGGGTGCGTGGTACGCACCCTCGGCCTTGGCTGTCGGGGCGGTCTGAATGGCCGCCCGCGACCATCCATTCATTCTTTGGAGGTTTTCTATGCGTGCAGTTGTCACCCGCGTCCGCTCCGCCTCGGTGGCCATCGACGGCAAAACCGTGGGCGAGATCGGGCCGGGATTTCTCATCCTCCTGGGCATCACCCAGGACGACACCCCAGCCCTGTGCCGTAAACTTGCGGAAAAAGTGCTGGGCCTTCGCATTTTCCGCGATGAAAACGATAAAATGAACAAAGGGCTTTCCGACGTGGGCGGCGGCGTCCTGGTGGTCAGCCAGTTCACCCTCTACGGCGACTGCAGCCACGGCCGCCGTCCCAACTTCCTGGCCGCCGCCGGGCCCGACCTGGCCGTGCCCCTCTATGAGCAGTTCCTTGCCGAGTGTACCCGCCTGGGCTTCCCGCCCCAGCACGGCCAATTCGGCGCCTACATGCAGGTCTCATCGGTAAACGACGGCCCTGTGACCATGATCGTGGACACTCGCGATCTCAAATAGGAGGTACTTCCCATGAAGCGCTACACCTTCCCCCTGGGCCCCCTGGAAACCAATTGCCACGTGCTGTGCGACGAGCAGACCCACCGCTGCGCCGTCGTGGATCCCGGTGATGACGGCGCTGCCCTGGCCCAGTGGCTGCGCAGCGAGGGTCTCACCCCCGCCTGCGTGCTTCTCACCCACGGCCACTATGACCACGTGGGCGGCCTGACCGACCTGCGCCTGGCCTATGAGGATCTGCCGGTCTACGTCCATGCCGCCGATACCTCTCTGCCCCCTCAGCTGAGCCGGGGCCTCTCCTGGACGGCGCACTACAAAGAGGGCGACCGGATCGAGGTGGATTCCCTCACCCTGGAGGTGCTGGAGACCCCCGGCCACACGCCTGGCTCGGTATGCCTCCTCTGCGGCGATCTGCTCCTCTCCGGCGACACGCTCTTTGCCGGTTCCTGCGGCCGCACCGACTTCCCCGGCGGCTCCTGGCAGGCCATGATGGCCTCCCTGAAGCGGCTGGCAGCCCTCCCGGGTGACTACACCGTCCTGCCCGGCCACGGTGAGGCCAGCACCCTCTCCCGGGAACGGGCCTACAACCCGTATCTAAAAGAGGCGACGCGATGAAGCTGACCCTTCGGGGCCACAGCGCCCTCTACGCCGTGGAGCAGCTGATGATGCAGCTCTTTCCCGAGGAGCAAGACGGCGAAGCCGTCTCCACCCTCTCGGTGGGGGAAAAATTTCTCACCGCCACGGCCAGGATCTCCCTTCATGGCCGCACCGGCCGCGGCTGCAAGCGTCTACCCCTCTCGCAAAAGGACAACGTCCGCCTCCAGCGGCAGATTTTGCAGCAGAGCTTCTACCTGGCCGCCGTGGAGGTGCTGGGCTTTGCGCCTCCCTGGGGCGCCCTGGCCGGGGTGCGGCCGACGAAGCTGGTGAGCACCCACCTGCTCGGCGGCGGCACGGAGGCCTCCGCCGACCGCCTTCTGCGCGATACCTACTTTGTAAGCCCCGCCCGGCGAAAACTGTGCATCGACGCCGCCCGCCACACCGTGGAAACAGCCCGGCTCCTTCGGCCCCAGGATCTCTCTGTCTATGTGGGTATTCCCTTCTGCCCCACCCGCTGCGCCTACTGCTCCTTTGTGAGCCAGAGTGTGGAGCGCTTCGGCAAGGATCTCGCGCCGTATCTGGACGCCTTGATCCTGGAAGTTCGCCGCACCGGCGAGCTTCTCAAAAAGACCGGCCGCATCGTCCGCACCCTCTACATGGGCGGCGGCACCCCCACCACCCTCTCCACCCCCCAGATGGAGCGGCTCCTGGCCGCCATCGGCGAGAGTTTCGACCTCTCTGAGTGCCTGGAGTTCACCGTGGAGGGCGGGCGGCCCGACACCCTGGATCTACAAAAGCTCCAGGCCATCCGCCGCGGCGGCGCCGACCGCATGAGCATCAACCCCCAGACCATGTCTGACGATGTCCTGCGGCGTATCGGCCGCAATCATACCACCGCCCAGACCGTGACGGCCTATGGGCAGGCCCGGGCCGCCGGGTTCGAGGGCATCAACATGGACTTGATCGCCGGGCTTCCCGGTGACGACGTGGATTCCTTCCTTCAATCCGTCGGCCAGGTTATCGCCCTTTCCCCCAGCAATATCACCGTGCATACCCTGGCTCTGAAAAAGGCCGCGGCCCTCTATCAGAGCCGGGACGCCCTGCCCAGCGGCGCGGCCGTGGCCGAAATGCTCTCGCGTACCGAAGCGGCCCTGCGCCATGCCGGCTACGAGCCCTATTACCTCTACCGCCAGAAGTACATGTCCGGCAGCTTTGAAAACGTGGGCTGGTGCAAGAGCGGCTTCACCGGTCTTTACAACATTGCCATGATGGAGGAGCTGCACACCATTCTCTCCCTGGGCGGCGGCGGCATGACCAAGGTCAACCTGGGGCCGGGCAAGCTCCAGCGGTTCCACAATCCCAAGATCCCCGCGGACTATGTATCGCGGATCGACCAGATCCTCAAGCAGAAAGAGCAGATCTTCGCCCTGCTGGAGGACAGCGACAGCCAGACCCCGCTGTGACAGGAGGCACCATGGACATTCTCTTTTCCCACGTCACCGCCGTGACCATGAACCCAAAGCTCGAGGTTTTAACCGACGCCTTTGTGGGCGTGGAGGGCGGCAAAATCGCCTGGCTCTCCACCCAGCCCCCGGAGGGCAAGCCCCAAAAGATCATCGACGCCACCGGCATGGTGCTCCTGCCGGGGCTCATCAACTGCCACACCCATCTGACCCACAGCCTTCTGCGGGGCTGGGGCGACGAGACCGACGAGCGCACCCGCCTGTCCCAGCGGCTCTACCCCAGGCTGGAGCGGATGGACGACGCGGTGAGCCATGCCGCGGCTCTGCTCTCCATTGCCGAGAGCCTCAAATGCGGCGTCACGTCCCTCTCCTGCCTGGAAGAAACCCTGGCTCCTGCCGCCGCAGCCTGTGCCGAGAGCGGCATCAAGGCCAACCTGGCCCCGGCCATGTCCATGTACCTGGGGGACGACTTCGACTTTGAAACCTACCCCGACTGCCGGGCGCTGGTGGAAACAGTGGCGCAATACCACGGCTATGACGGCGGCCGCATCCGCATCGACGCGGGGCTCCACGGAGCCTACAGCTCCAGCCCGCCCCTGTGGGATGCCCTGTTCGAGTACGCCCTCTCGGAAAAGCTGGGCCTGCAGCTCCACCTGGCCGAAACCGACACGGAAAACCAGGACGCCCTGGAGCGCTGGGGCCTGCGCCCGGCGGAGATCCTCGACTGCTCCAGCCTCTTCTCTCTGCCCACCCAGGCCGTGGGCTGCGGCAGTCTCCTGGAGGCCGACGCCAAGCTCCTGGCTCGGCGGGGCGCCTCGGCGGTGCTCTGCCCCGCCTGCGAGGCCAAGCTGGGGAAGCCCTCCGCCGACCCCGCCGCCCTCTCCCGCGCGGGGCTCAACGTGGCCCTGGGCACCGGCTCCGCCGCCGAGGCGGGAAGCCTCGACCTCTTCCGGGCCATGCGCGCCGCCTGCCTTATGGCCAAGGCCCGCGCCGCCGACCCCGCCGCCCTCCCGGCCCAGGCCGCCCTTCTGATGGCCACCGTCTGCGGCGCCAAGGCCCAGGGGCGGGCGGCAGAGTGCGGCATGCTCCAGGTGGGTCTGGACGCCGACCTGGTGCTTTTAGACTTCACCCAGCCCCACCTCATCCCCTGCCACAATGTCTACTCCAACCTGGTCTACTCCGCCTCGGGGGCAGACGTTCTGATGACCGTGGTGCGCGGCCAAATTCTCTACGCCGCCGGAAACTTCCCCACCATCGATCTCAACCAGGTGATCCAAACGCTCTCCCAGGCAATGCCCAAGGTCTTTGCCGACGACAAGGAGGAACCATCTCAACATGAAGGAACGTAAATCCACCGGCACGGCATCCTTTCTCCAGGGCGCAGCCATGCTCTCCGCCGCCACCATCATCGTCAAGATCATCGGCGCCATCTATAAAATTCCCCTCATGGGGATCATCGGCGAGAAGGGCTACGGCTTCTTCAATACCGCCTACGACATCTACTCGGTGCTCTTGATGATCTCTACCACCGGCCTGCCCGTGGCCATGAGCCGCATGATCTCCGAGGCTCAGGCGCTGAACCAGCCCTCTCAGATCCAGAAGATCTTCTCGGTGTCCTTAAAGGTCTTCTTGTGCATCGGCATCGTGGGCAGCCTGGGAATGCTCCTCTTCTGCCGCCAGCTCTCGGTGTTGCAGACCACCTTCGACACCTCCTGGGCAGCCATCGCGGTCTTAGCCCCGTCGGCGTTCTTCATCTGCATCATCTCAGCCTTCCGCGGCTTCTTCCAAGGCCAGAGCGACATGGCGCCCACGTCCATCAGCCAGGTCTTTGAAGCCCTCTGTAAGCTCCTCATCGGCACTGCCTGTGCCCTTACGGTGATGAAGGTCACGGGCGACGCCACCCTGGGCGCCGGCGGCGCCATTTTGGGCGTCACCGTGGGCTGCGTGGTATCGGCGCTCTACCTGTGGCGGTGCTACCGCAAGGCCAGCCGCGACCTCCCCAGTGGCGGCGCGGTGAAGTCCACCCGCGCCACGGTGCGCCAGCTGCTGCTCATCGCCGTCCCCATCACCCTGGGCGCGGCGGGCTTGCAAATCATCAACATGGTGGACACCATGGTCTATATGCGCCGCCTCACCGGCGTGCTCCACTTCACCCAGAAGTATACCGAGACCATCAAGGGCGTCTACAACTTCTGCCAGACCATCTTCAACCTCCCCTGCGCCATCATCACCACCATCACCATCTCCATCATCCCGGCCATCACCCGCCACCTGGCCCTGGACAACGCACTGGAAGTCCGCCGCGCCGAAACCTCCGCTATGCGCCTGACCGGCCTCATCGCCATGCCCTGCGCCTTCGGCCTCATGAGCCTGGCAGAGCCCATTATGATTTTGCTTGGCCGGAGCGGGCAATATTTGGATCTCTACGGCACCATCATGCTCTACCTGGGCGCCACGGTGAT
>CALXCW010000117.1 GCA_944386905.1 uncultured Oscillospiraceae bacterium | reverse complement strand
GGGAACAACAGGGCTCGAACCTGTGACCCCATGCTTGTAAGGCATGTGCTCTCCCAGCTGAGCTATGCTCCCAGGCGCTTATTTCGCCGGCCGCATATCTCAGCGACGGGTATTATTATACTCAGATCCCCACCAAATGTCAAGCACTTTTTTCGTTTTTTTATAATCGGGGAAAACGTTAGATTTCTCTCAGAATTTCTTCTATTTCCCCCGGTGTAAACCTATAAATTGTATCACAAAACTGGCAGGAGATTTCGATGTTCTCCCCTTCGCCGACGATGTCTGTGAGCTCCTTGCGGCCCAGGCTGATGAGGGTTGCCTCCACGCGGCGGCGCGAGCAATAGCAGCGGTATTCCACCTCGGTCGTCTCGAGGATTTCCACTTCCATGCCATCCAGCACCCGTCGGAGCATATCCTCAGGGCTGAGCCCGCCGTCCAGCAGTGCCGTGACCGGCCCGGCCTGGGCAATGTTCTGCTCCAAGGTATCGATGACCGAATCCGGCGCACCGGGCAGCAACTGCACCAGATAGCCGCCCGCCGCGCGCACTGACTGATCCGTATCCACCAGAACCCCCAAAGCGCAGGCAGTGGGCGTCTGCTCGCTCTGGACAAAGTAACTGGTGATGTCCTCGGCAATCTCCCCGGACACCAGCGCCACGCTGCCCACATAGGGCTCCTTCATCTGCAAATCCCGGATCACTGTGAGCATGCCGTCCGTGCCGACGGCGGCGCCCACATCCAGCTTTCCGCGGTACTTTTCCAGCACACTCACCTGTGGATTTTGCACGTAGCCCCGGACATTGCCCACCGCATCGGACACCGCCATCACCGTCCCCAGCGGGCCGCCGCCCTTGACCTGGAGGGTCAGAGAACCATTGTCCACCTTCTGCATATTGCCCATCATGGAGCAGCCTGCCAGCAGCCGACCCAGGGCAGCCGTGGCCGTGGGCAGCGTCTTGTGGATCTGCCGCGCCCGCTCAACCATATCCTTTGCGTCTACGGCCACGGCCTTGACAAAGCCGTCCGCCGTCATGGCGCGCACCAATTTCCCCATAATTATCCTTTCTGCGACTATTTCACCGCATAAAAATAAACTCGCTGTTCTCCCGGCCGCGGGGGCTCCAGCACTCGATCTCCGTAGCACGCCACATCCCGGAACCCCGCTGCAGCCAAAAACCGCCGGAGCTGCTCCACGGTGTAGGCATACTCTTGATGCTCTTCAAAGCTGCGACGCCAGAGTTTTCCGGCGCGCTGAAAGAGATCCAGGCCATAATAGCAGATGTTTTCCGTCTCGTCAAACTCTGCCCGCCAGACACAATAGCTCTCGTCGTTCTCATCCAGGAAAATCTGACCGTCCAGCCCCCGGAGCTTCTCAGGGGTGTTGATATCGAAGATCAGCACGCCGCCAGGGGTGAGATTTTCATAGACGCGCGCCAGAGCCGCCCGGGCGTCGGCGGGGTCAGTGAGGTAGTTGAGGCTGTCCAGGCAGCAGACCACCCAGTCCACCGGCTCCGGGAGGGTCAGCTGCTCCATGCGCTGGCAGATAAAAAAGGGCGCATGGGCAAGGCCCTGGGCCTTGTCATAGGCCAGGGCCAGCATATCCTCAGAGGCGTCGCAGGCCAACACCCGATAGCCGGCCTCTGCCAAAAGCACCGAGAGGGAGCCCGTGCCGCAGGCCAGGTCGAGCACCGACTTGGGTGCGGCGCCGCCCAGGGCCAGCAGGCGCTGCAAGTACGCCAGCACGGCCTCATAGTCCACATCCCAGGTGAGGCCGTCGTAGGCCGCCGCCAGGGATTCATAAGCGCTCACGGCGCCGGCTCCTGCGGCGGCTGGGCGCCTTCGTCCTCCTCTTTCAGGCGGGCAAAGAGCGTACGATAGGAGTCTGTGCCGTAGTTGAGACTGCGGTTGACACGGCTGATGGTGGCGCTGCTGGCGCCCGTCTTGTCCAGGATGTCGTTATAGATCATCCCCTGGCTCAGCAGCTTGGCTACCTCATAGCGCTGCTCCATGGCTTTCATTTCCGACACGGTGCATAGATCCACAAAAAAGTTATAGCATTCTTCCACGCTCTCCAGCTTGAGGATCGCTCGGTAGAGCTCGTGCTGCGGATTGGAGCGCTTATTGCGATTGTTCACCGCGTGTTCCTCCTTTGTATCATTCTCCTTGTATTTTATCAGGCTAAACCATAAAAGTAAAGCAATTTCTCGCCGGATCAAAAAATCCCCCATTTTCGCTGGCAGCGACAGAAATCTGCCGGGTCGCTCTTGTTTCTCGGCAAGGCTTGCAGTATAATGACAAAAGACAAGATATGCTTATTGCAAGGAGGCCAACTATGGTTAAGGCAATCATCGGCGCCAACTGGGGCGACGAGGGTAAGGGCAAAATCACCGACATGATGGCGGAACACTCCGACGTGGTCGTCCGATTCCAGGGCGGCGCCAACGCGGGCCACACCATCATCAACGACTATGGGCGTTTCGCCCTGCACCTGCTCCCCTCCGGCGTCTGCTACCCCCATATCACCAATATCATCGGCAACGGCGTGGCGTTCCACGTCCCCTCCTTCCTCAAGGAGCTCAAGTCTCTTGAGGACGGCGGCGTGCCCACACCCAAGATCCTGGTTTCCGACCGGGTGCAGCTGCTGATGCCCTATCATATTTTGCAGGATACCTACGAAGAAGAGCGGCTGGCCGGCCGGGCCTTCGGCTCCACCCGCTCCGGTATCGCCCCCTTCTACTCTGATAAATACGCCAAAATCGGCATTCAGCTCAATGAGCTCTTCGACGAGACTGTGCTGAAAGAGCGGCTTGAAAAGATCTGTACGCTGAAAAACGTTCTCTTCACCCACCTCTATCACAAGCCCGAGCTCCAGGTGGACGCGCTCTTCGCGCAGCTCATGGAGTGGCGTGAGGTCATCCGCCCCTATATGGCCGACACCCAGCGCTTTGTGACCGAAGCGCTGGCTCAGGGAAAGACCATCCTGCTGGAAGGCCAGCTGGGCTCCATGCGCGACCCGGACTTCGGCATCTATCCCTTCACCACCTCTTCCCACACCCTGGCAGGCTACGGCTGCGTGGGCGTGGGCGTGCCCCCCACGGCTGTGAAGCAGATTACCGCCGTCACCAAGGCCTACTCCTCCGCCGTGGGTGCAGGCGCCTTTGTAGTGCGTCTCTCCGGCGACGAAGCCGACGAGCTGCGCCGCCGCGGCGGCGACAAGGGTGAGTTCGGCGCCACTACCGGCCGGCCGAGGGATGTGGGCTGGTTCGACGCCGTGGCTACCCGCTACGGCTGCCGCGTCCAGGGTGCCACCGACGTGGCGCTCACCTGCCTGGACGTGCTGGGCTATCTGGATGAGATCAAGGTCTGTACCGGCTATGAGATTGACGGCCAGGTGACAACGGACTTCCCCGTGACGCCCCTGCTAAACCGTGCGAAGCCCGTCTACACCACTCTTCCCGGCTGGAAATGCGACGTGCGCGGCGTGACTGAGTGGGACAAGCTTCCTAAGGAGGCGCAGGATTACGTTCTCTTCCTGGAGCGGGAGATCGGCGTACCAATCTCCACCGTGTCCACCGGCCCCAGCCGCCACGAGAACATCTTCCGTTAACATTTTTAAGCCACGGCATCTGCCGTGGCTTTTTAAAGGAGCATGCCACCGTGAATCCGCAGAAATTTTTTATCGAACACGCCCTATACCCGGCCATGGAGCGGCTCAAGGGCAACCGCATCCGCGCCTACTTCCAGGAACTCTGCGCCAGTGCGCAGCTGTCTCCGAAGGAACTTCAGCAGTTGCAGCGCCAGCGGCTTCAAACACTTCTCAATGTCTGCATTGCTTCGGTGCCTGCCTATAAAGGCCTCGGCATCACTCAGGAAGAGATCGACGCCGACCCCTTCGCGGCGCTTCAGAAGATCCCGCTGCTCAGCAAGCGGGAATTCCAGAAGGATCCCGACCGGTACTTAAACCTTGACTTTGACCCCGCTGCGCGCATTGCCAACCGCACCGGCGGCTCCACCGGCGAACCGCTGAAGTTCTACATGGATCGCTACAGTGTGGAGCACTACGAGGCCGCCCGGTGGCGGGGTCTCTCGTGGTGGGGAATCACCTTCGGCAGCCGCAGCGTAATGATCTGGGGCAATCCCATCGAGCTGAGCACCAAGGATCAGCGCAGCGCCAAATTCAAAGACCAGGTGCTGAAAAACCGCACCGTCCTCTCGGCCTATGACCTCACATCCGAAAAACTGGACGAATACATCGCCTTTTTGAACCGGTATCAGCCAGAATATCTCTATGGCTACGCCACGGCTCTCTACACCTTCGCCTCCCTGCTGCTGCCTCGGCGGGAGAAGCTGCACCTCAGACACCTCAAGGCCGTCGTCTCCACCTCTGAAACACTCCACGACTACCAGCGAAAGGCCATCGAAGCGGCCCTCTCCTGCCCGGTGGTCAACGAGTACGGCGCCCGGGACGCGGGGATTTTGGCCTACCAATGCCCCTGCGGCCAAATGCACATCACCGCAGAAAATGTGATTTTGGAGGTCTTGAACCCCGAGACGTTTGCGCCGGCCGCTCCGGGGGAGAGCGGCCTGGTGGTGACCACCGATCTGAACAACCTGGCCATGCCGCGGCTTCGCTATCTCCTGGGCGATACCGCCACCCTGGGACAGGAATCACGCTGCTGCCGGGGAATCACGCTCCCTGTGATCGCCCATCTGGACGGTCGGGAGGACGCCATTTTCAAGCTCCCCAGCGGCAAGCTGGTGCATGGCAATTTCATCAATCAGCTCTCGCGCAAATGTCAAAACCTGGCCCAATTCCAGCTGGTGCAGACCGATCTCACTCACGCCCAGCTCAAGCTGGTGCTGAAAGATCCCATCCAGCGCCAGGAGGTGGACGCCTTCACCCAGGACGTCTCGTCCTTCCTGCCCGGCGTCACTGTGGAGCCTCAGGTGGTGGATGCCATCGCGGTGAGCGCATCGGGCAAATTCCGCTACGCTATCCGCAGCTTTGCGCTGTAAGTTAAGTTCTCGCTTTCAGCCTGCCGGAAAGCGCTATGTACCGCAAAAACCTCCGCGAAACTACACGTTTCGCGGAGGTTTTTGCAAAGCAGCCTGATTTCCAGCTGGGCAATCAGTTGTGCTCTTCCATCCAGGCATCCACCTTGGTCTTGGCGATGCAGGTGATGGTCTCTTCCACATAGGGGGACTCAGCGCCGCCACAGCCATAGACAAAGTAATAGCCATCGGGCGTCTGATAGAGCGTCTCCTCATAACCGGCAGGATCACCGAAGGCGCCAACGGTGTGCTTCTTCACCACGGTAGCCGTCTCGGTATCATACTCGCGCTTGCGGATGATCTTCTTCATAGGTTCTCCTCCTTCTATATCAAATTTCCGGCCTCGCCGGAGGGGTGTTTCTTGTTTTGCGGAGCCAAACCACCGCAGCGGTGGCTCAAACGCTTTCAACCGCATACTACTATAGCGCATTTTCCAGGCAAAAACAATATGCCAAACGGAGAAGATCTGGCGTCAGAGACAAAGTTTTTATATAATTTGCATAGTTTTAGGGTCGAAAAATTGGGCAATACGGGATAGGCGCGCCGAGCAATTCCCAGTTACTGCAGCCGGGCTTGACAAAGACGCGCGCTTCGTATATACTAAGTGTACTAAGATTATTAGTACATTTAGAAAGGAGGGTGCAGGTTGCTTGTCATCAATCCCCGGGATCCCCGGCCCCTCTATTTGCAGATCAAAGAGGGGCTATGCCGCCTGATTTTAAGCGGCGCCATCGCCACCGGCGAGCGGCTGCCCAGCGTCCGGGAGCTGGCGGGGCAGCTTGC
>CALXCW010000116.1 GCA_944386905.1 uncultured Oscillospiraceae bacterium | reverse complement strand
GGTGACGTGGCCAAGTGGTAAGGCAAAGGTCTGCAAAACCTTCATTCCCCGGTTCAAATCCGGGCGTCACCTCCAAACAAAAAGCAAGCATCCTAGGATGCTTGCTTTTCTTGACTTTGTTGACAGGAAATTGGAAAGATGTTACAATACCCTAAAATATCAAGTCATATGGGGGAGGCGTGTGTCTGTGTTTTGTCATGCATGTGGGAAGCAGCTGCCGGATGATGCCCAGTTTTGTACCGCCTGCGGGGCAAAGATCTCGGCATTCTCCACCGCGCCCGATTCGCGGGCTGCTTTTTCCCAGCCACGGAAATCTTCTGAGAAACCGAAAACCCCATCGAACCATTTGCTCAAAATTTTGCTGGGGATAAGCTGTGCGGCTGTCGTGATATTGGCCGTCCTGCTGTTTATTCAAAGGGAAAAGGATCAGCAGGTTCCGCTCGAGGCTACCATTCAAAGCGGAGCGCCTGCCCTACAGACCGGCAATGATGCTGCCGACCCCTTTGAAAGCACCTCGACGCCTACAGATTCGAATGCCGTGGAAGCTGCGCCGACTGACAGCAATACGGCGACATTGCCGAATCCGGTTGCATTCTTTCAGCTGGCAGAAGATGAAGTGTCTGTGGAAAGCGATGGTTTCATGTTTTATTTGCAGGGAGACGCCGTGTTTGCTCTGGAGGATTATGCAGAGCTGTTGATGACGTCGCCTTATGCATTGGACAGTAAGGATAGTCCCTGGACGTTGGAACTGTCCGAAGATTACGAAATGGGCGGCTATCTCCTTGTGGATCCCCGTTGGGAGGACTGTGTTGCCCGTGTGCTCTGGTTATATTTCCCTCAGTTTGATTTCACACAGGTGCAAATTCATTATGACAGCACTGAGGCGGCACAGGCGCCTTCTCTCACCTGGTGTGATGTTGATGCCTATTCTAAGGAAGTAACTGCTCTGAATTTCCTTGCGTCGCACACGACGGTTTTAGAGGACACGGAGAGACGCGCCGAGAGCAGCTCTGAGGATGCGCCTAGTTCCTCTTCCAACAGCTCATCTGGCCACGATTGGTCTTTTTCCAACCAGTGCATAAGCTGTGGTGGTAGCGGTACCTGCCGGGCCTGCGGTGGTACCGGCTCGGTATATGAAGTCCTGCCGGGCACGACGGAGCGGGTTTCCGTCAACTGCACCAGCTGCTATGTTCCCGGCAAGTGCCGTGACTGTGGCGGAACGGGTAAGCGATAACCGGCCGCAAGGTGATTGCTATTTTAATACGCGTTGCAATGCTTCTCCGCGTGAGAAAATGCCATAAAATGCAGACAAAAATGACGAATGATCGATGATCATTCGTCATTTTTTAAAACTGATATTCCATCAGTTCAAGCGCAGATGCTGCTTTTGCAGGGCCTTTTGAATGGCCATGGCCAAAACCGGCGCAAAGATGATGGCGATGACGGCGTTAAAGATGGTGGCCGGGAGCTTGCCGCCCAAAGTCACCAGCGCTGTGGCAGGGGTCAGGCCGCCCACCAAGATGCCGTTGTAGAAGTAGCTTTTTAAGAGATACACCAGCGCGTAGGTGACGGCGCCTGCGGTGGTGGCGGCAATGGCGCGTCTATAGGAGCACTGCTCCATGCCCCGGTAGGCAATCAGACCGGCGGCCAGGCCATAGGCGCCTTTGAACAGGAAGGTGATCCAGGCTTCGGAGACGTAGAGGGGATTGGTGAGATCATACAGAGCCGAACCGATTCCTGCGGCGGCGGCTCCCAGCCAGGGCCCCAGCAGGATGCCCGAGAGCGCGCAGAGGATATTTCCCAGATGAAATGACGTGGTGCCGGCAATATCCAGCGGAAGCGTGATACGGATGGCGGAGCCTGCCACCACAAAAGCGGCCATCAGGCCGGTGAGGGCAATTCTTTTGGTGGAACTGTGGGATTGCATGGCGATTTCCTCCCGATACTGTTATGGATGGAGCTGCCGCAGCAGTGCGGGCAGCTTTTTTTCAAATTTAACGCCGTACCAGTGCCGGGGATCCTCCTGGGTGACCTCGATGCAGGCAACGGTGTAATCGGCTGCGATTTTGGCTGCGTCGAAGGTGGAGCTTCCCCGCAGCAGCGCGCCGGTGAAGGCAGCGGCATAGACGTCGCCGGTGCCGTGACAGCCCTGGGCGATGCGGCGGTGCGGATAGTAGTCGCTGTGCCCTTGGGAATAGACCACCACGCCGGTGGTGGCCGCATCATAGCCTACGCCGGTGAGCACCACGGTCTTGGCGCCCTCCTCGGCCAGGGCTTGCAGCAGACTGTCCACGTAGGCGCGGTCGTATTGGGCCCGGTACTCCATGCCGGTAAGGAAGCAGCCTTCGGTGATGTTGGGTAAAATGATATCCGCGTCGCGGCACAGCAGTTTCATTTCCTCCACATAGGCTTGATCAAAGGCGGGGTAGAGGGAGCCGTTGTCGGCCATGGCCGGATCGACGATGCGCAGGTTCCGTCCTCTGCCCAGAGTGGCAAAAATCTCTCGCACGTAGGCAATCTGCCGGGTACTTCCCAGATAGCCGGTGTAGAAGGCATCGAAGCGAATGCCTTCTTTGCGCCAGTGAGCAGCGATTTGAGGCATGTCGTCACTGAGATCGCGGCAGGTATAGCCGGTAAAGCCTGCGGTGTGGGTGGAGAGAACGGCCGAGGGGAGAATGGCCGTCTCAAAGCCGCAGGCGGATAGAATGGGCAGCGCCACGGTGAGAGAGCACTGGCCCACACAGGAAATGTCCTGGATGGTCAAAATTCTGGGATCTTCCACAGAGATCCCTCCTTCTTTACTGGGATGCCCCCATTATAAAAGCGTTCTGGTCATAAATAAATGACCAGAACGCTGCTTTTTTATATGGCCAGTTTGGCAAGGCCCAGGCGGCGCATTTTGCGCTGGCCCAGGAAGAGGCACTCCATCATGGCGCAATATTTGTCCATCAGAGACACAGTGAAGCTCTCGCGGTACTTGGGCATCCACGGAGAGAGAGGCCACATGTGCTTGACGATAATGTCTTTTTCCAGCTCGCTCAGATCAAAGCGGGCCTCGGCCTCGCGAAGAGCCTGAACGGGGTGCTCGGTGACGTGCCAGCCCTCCGGGGCGTCGTCATCGCGCCAATCATAGAAAAAGAGGTCGTGAAGCAGGCCGCCCCGGGCGGCTGCACGGCTGTCCCAGCCCATATACTTAGCCAGGCGGTAGCTGCGGTAGGCTACATAGAGACTGTGGTCAAAACGGGTGCCGCTTTTGTGGTGGACGTAGTGCTTCAGCCGCTGCACTGCGTCCGATGATAAAAGATCCTGAATGTCCTCGAAAAACTCCTGATCCATGCAGTTCTTCCCTTCTCAAATTTTAAAGCATCCCAAAGACGATGCCGATGATAATGCCCAGCAACGCGCCGGCGATCACCTGTGAAAGCGTGTGACCCACCAGCTCTTTGAGCTTTTCCTCGGAGAGGGGCTTCTTGCCCATGTCCTGGAAAAACTTCTGAAGCTCCTTGATGGCCACAGCCTGCTTGCCGGTCTCCAGCCGGACATTACAGGCGTCGTACATTACGATAAAGGCCACAATGGCAGAGATGGCAAAGTAGGGGCTGTCGGCGCCGAAGCGCACGGCGGCGCAGGTAGCCATGGCACAGACGGTAGCGGAGTGGGAACTGGGCATGCCGCCGCTGCCGAAGAGGCGCTCCAGGCGGAACTCCTTCTCTAAAAGAAGCACCAGAAGCGTCTTGAGCACCTGGGCGATAAGCCAGCCGGAGAGGGCCGCCAGGAGCATGGAGTTGTTCCAAAGGCCAATGATGAAATCACCCATTGTGTGATCCTCCTTGCTGTATTCGCACCAAAGCCACAATATCATGTTTTGAAGCTGTTAATATGAACAAATTGTGAACATTGAAAAATTTTGTATAGAAAAACCAGGGAGAGACGGTTAGGATTATAAAAACTGTAAACTTTTATTCAAATTGTCACGACGCGTTTCGCTGTGGCCTTGCCAGCAGGTGGGAAAAGGGATATAATAGGGAAAAAACGATGCAGGAGGTAAGAAAAATGATTGCCATAGCCAGTGACCATGGTGCCTTTGCCCTCAAGGAGCAGCTCAAGCGGCATCTGGAGGCGCGAGGGCTTTCCTACCGTGATTTTGGCACCGACAGCGAAGCCAGCTGTGATTATCCCGACTTTGTCGCGCCGGCAGCCCGAGCGGTGGCGGCAGGGGAGTGCGAACGGGGGATTGTGCTGTGCACCACGGGGATCGGTGCATCCATTACAGCCAATAAGATCAAGGGCATCCGCTGCGCCCTCCTGTCGGACAAGATGTCTGCCCGGCTGACCCGGCAGCACAACGATACCAACATGATGGCCCTGGGAGCCGGTGTGGTGGGCCCCATGCTGGCTATGGAGATTGTAGATACATGGCTGGATACCGCCTTTGAAGGCGGCCGCCACCAGCGCCGCATTGACAAATGTATGGCGCTGGAGCAAGAGTAGGAATTGACATAAAAACGCTGCCGTCAGGCGGCGTTTTTTTTCGCCAGATTACCCGCGCAAACTTGCTGGGAGGCTGAAATGGCTGCCCGCGGTGCTTTTGCTGCGCAGCTCGATCTGAGCTCCTCTGGAATTACCGTGATATTTTGAAAAACCTCTTGACAAATTGCTTTGTTTGTTATATGGTTAATTACACAAGTAATGAACCAACGAGCCAAGGGAGTGATCGCATGAATCAACGGCTGACGGAAGAAAAATCCATCTATCTGCAAATCAGCCAGATGATCGAGACGGACATCCTCCGCGGCGTCTTGCTCGAGGAGGAGCGGGTGCCCAGCACCAATGAGCTGGCCAAGCTCTACACCATCAATCCTGCCACGGCGGCCAAGGGGATCAATCTCCTGGTGGAGGCGGGGATACTCTATAAAAAGCGAGGGATCGGCATGTTTGTGGAAACTGGGGCGAAGGAGAAGATCCGCGCCCGCCGCAAGGAGGAGTTTTACCGCGTCCGGCTCCAGGAGCTGTTGGACGAGGCCAAGAGCCTGGGAATCACCCGGGAGGAACTACTGGAGAAGATTGGAGGAAGCAAAGCATGAGCAAGCTGGTATGTGAAAACCTGACGAAGCAATACGGCAATAAGACCGTTCTCGACCATGTGAACCTCACCCTGGAATCGGGGAAGATCTACGGCCTCATCGGCAGAAACGGTGCGGGCAAGACCACGCTTTTGTCCCTGATGTCCAACCAGAACCCCATCTCCGAGGGCACCGCCACCATCGACGGCCAGCGAATTTGGGAGAATCCCAAGGCACTGGGGCGCATCTGCTTCTCCCGGGAACTCAACCTCTCGGCGGAGAGCGCCCTGTCGTCCTATACCCTGAAAGCCTATCTCCGCGCTGCGGAGACATACCTTCCCCACTGGGACAAGGACATGGCTGGGCGGCTCTTAGAGCTCTTCGATCTGGACAAGAAAAAGAAGTTGGGCAAGCTCAGCAAGGGCATGCTCTCCATGGTGACCATCCTGGTGGCCATGGCCAGCAAGGCGGAGTTCACCTTCCTGGATGAGCCGGTGGCAGGCCTGGACGTGGTGGCGCGGGAGCAGTTTTACCGGCTGCTTCTCGAGGAGTACACCGAGACAGGGCGCACCTTTGTCCTCTCCACCCATATTATTGAAGAGGCCGCCGACGTGATGGAGGAAGTTATCATCCTAGACCACGGCAAGATTCTCCTCAAGGAGAACACCCAGGAGCTGGTGGATCGGGCGCGGTATGTCACCGGACTTGCCGACCAGGTGGACGGCGCCACGGCGGGGCTTCCCTGCCACCATGTGGAGAACATCGGCCGGAGCAAGGCCGTGACGGTGCT
>CALXCW010000115.1 GCA_944386905.1 uncultured Oscillospiraceae bacterium | reverse complement strand
ACGGCGTCTGTGGGGCTGCGAAAAACCCCGGGCTGCTTTTGCAGCTCGGGGCCATTTTCTTTTTATTTCTGGTTCATTTCCTTGAGGGCATCCTTGCGGGAGAGGTTCACGCGGCCCTTTTCGTCGATCTCCATGACCTTGACCCAGGTCATATCGCCGATGTTGAGGACATCCTCCACCTTCTCCACGCGGCGGTTTTCCAGCTTGGAGATGTGCACCAGGCCGTCCTTGCCGGGCGCCAGCTCGACGAAGGCACCGATGGGCAGGATGCGCACCACCTTGCCGTAGTAGAGCTTACCCACCTCGGGGACAAAGCAGATATCGTCCACCATCTTCTTGGCGGCCAGGGCGGCGGCGGAATCCACAGCGGAGATAAACACGGAGCCATCGTCGTCGATGTCGATCTTGGCGCCGGTGTCGGCACAGATCTTCTGGATGGTCTTGCCGCCGGAGCCGATGACCTCACGGATCTTGTCCACGTCGATCTTCATGGAGATCATCTTGGGGGCAAATTCGGAGACCTCGGCGCGCGGCTCGGCAATGCAAGGCAGCATGATCTCGCTGAGGATCTCCAGGCGTGCCTTACGGCAGCGCTCCAGGGCGTCGGCGATGATTTCCAGGGTCAAGCCGTCATTCTTCAGATCCATCTGGATGGCGGTGATGCCCTCAGTGGTGCCGGCCACCTTGAAGTCCATCTCACCGTGGAAGTCCTCCACACCCTGGATATCGGTAAAGGTACGCCACTGGCCGGTCTCCTGGTCAGAGATCAGGCCGCAGGAAATGCCGGCCACAGGACGGCGAATGGGCACGCCGGCGTCCATCAGCGCCAGGGTAGAGCCGCAGATAGAGCCCTGAGAGGTAGAGCCGTTGGAAGAGAGCACCTCAGACACCACACGGATGGCATAGGGGAATTCCTCCACGGAGGGGATCACGGGGTAGAGCGCCTTCTCAGCCAGGTTGCCGTGGCCGATCTCCCGGCGGGAGGTGGAGCGGCTGGCACGGGCTTCGCCGGTGGAGAAGGAGGGGAAGTTGTAGTGGTGGATATAGCGCTTGGATTCCTCAGGCCAGATGGTGTCCAGCTTCTGAGCCATGGAGAGAGTGTTCAGCGTGCAGATGGACAGCACCTGGGTCTGGCCGCGGGTAAAGAGGCCGGAGCCGTGCACTCTCGGCAGCACGCCCACTTCGGCAGCCAGGGGCCGGATCTCATCCATGCCGCGGCCGTCCACGCGCTTGCCCTCGAGGAGCCACTTCTTGACAACCTTCTTCTGCATCTTATAGAGGCAGACCTCGATGTTGATATCGTAGTCCTCGTACTTCTCAGCAAACTTCTCAGCGAAGTCCAGCCGGGTCTTGGCCAAGCGCTCCTCGCGGACATTCTTGTCCGGGGTATCCAGGGCATACTCGATCTGATCCATGCCGTAGGCGCACAGATCATCCAGCAGGTCGTGGTTGACGGCGGCCTTCTCAAAGGTGAACTTGGGCTTGCCGATGGCATCGACAATGGTGTTGATAAAGGCGACGATCTTCTTGTTGGTCTCGTGGGCCAGCTCGATGCCCTTCATCAGCACGTCCTCGGTGACCTCGTTGGCCTCGGTCTCGATCATGACCACCTTCTCGGCCGTGGAGGCGATGGTGCAGAACATCTTGGCGGCCTCACGCTGCTCACTGGAGGGGTTGATGATATATTCGCCGTTCAGGTAGGCAACCTCGGTGGTGGCCATGGGGCCGTTCCAGGGCACGTCGGAGTAGGCGGTGGCGATGAAGGCACCCAGAGAGGCAACCACCTCCACGGGGTTTTCATAGTCGTTGGCCAAGACGGTGCAGGTGATGACCACATCGTTTCTCAGTTCCTCATCGAAGAAGGGGCGCATGGGGCGGTCGATCAGGCGGCTGGCCAGGATGCCCTTCTCAGAGGGACGGCCTTCACGGCGATTGAAGCTGCCGGGGATGCGGCCCACACTGTACATCCGCTCTTCAAACTCCACGGTCAGGGGGAAGTAGTCGATGCCGGCCTTGGGGGCGGAAGAAGCCACAACAGTGGTGAGCACCACCGTGTCGCCGTAGCGGCAGATGCACTCGCCGTTGGTGAGCTCCGCTACCTTGCCCGTCTCCACGGTGAAGGGGCGGCCGCCGATCTCGGTCTCAAAGACGTGGTGGTTGGGGAATGTTTTCTGAATGACCATAAGAGAACCTCCTTAAAATATTGTGAGGCCTTCTATGGGAGATTTAGCACTTGAAACGATGGCCGAAGATTCGGCAACCCTTTCAACTGCTAAAGCCGAGCCCATAGAAAGCGGTGGTTGCACGTATGGGCAGACGGGATTTCCCGTCTGCCCATATTGCGATTCTTACTTACGAATGCCCAGCTTGGCGATGCAGGCGCGGTAACGGTTGATGTCCTTCTTGGCCAGGTAGTCAAGGAGGTTGCGGCGCTTACCGACCATCATCAAAAGGCCACGGCGAGAGTGGTTGTCGTGCTTGTGCACACGCAGGTGCTCGGTGAGCTCGTTGATGCGGGCGGTGAGAATGGCGATCTGCACCTCAGGGGAGCCGGTGTCACCCTCGTGGGTGGCGTTGGCAGCGATGATAGCGGTTTTGTCCTCTTTGCGAATCATGGAATGTTCCACCTTTCTAAATATTTCCCGCGTTTCTAAGTAACGGGCCGGCAGAATGCCCGCATAAAGCCAGGCTGTCTCCCGAAACTGAGAAATGGGGTACCGGCACGTGGCCAGCTTGATTAGCTTACCACAAATCTTCGGAAAAGTAAAGATAAATTTGAGATTTTCGGGGGAATAAAGCCGTCTGAACGGGCGAATGGCATCTCGTCAGAGGAAGGCCCGTGCGCCTCTAAGGTTTCTTGGCGGCCAGGGCCGCGATATCCTCAAAGCGGGCGTTGACCTTGCCGTAATTCTCCCGACGGTGGGGAAACAAACAGCCGGTGCAGTCCTTTCGGCCGCTTTCGGTATAGCGGAAAGCCCCGCCGCACTTGTCGCCCAGTGCATAGAGCGGGCAATAGCAGAAAAGGCAGTTGAAATTCTCCCCGTCCGCGCCCTTGTGGCAGGGAAAAAACTCACAGTCCCGGTTTTGAAAATAAGAATAGTGCTTGCCTTCCCAGTGTTCCATGGCGTGCTCCTTTCTATTTGAGCTTCTCGGGGAGCTTGGGATCGGGCGTCACATAGACCGTGCGATATTCGTGATAGATGACCATGCCGGGCTTGGCTCCCACGGGCTTTTTGATCTGTTTGACCGGCGTCACATCCACGGCTACGTTCTGGCCCTCCCGTGCCTGGGAGTACCAGGCGGCCAGCATAGCGGCCTCGGTGATGGTCTCGTCGGAGGGCGTCCGTCCGCCGCAGGCAATGACCACATGGCTGCCGTGGAGCTTCTGAACATGAAGCCACAGATCTCCCTTCTGGGAGTCCTTCAGCGTCAAAAAATCGTTCTGGCGATTGTTTCTGCCCACCCGAATGAGATAACCCTCGCTGGCATGAAACTCCAGCGGCTTCGTCGGTACCATTTTCATCCGCTTTTTCTTGTCGTTGTCCCGGACATAGCCGCCGGCCACCAGCTCTGCGCGGATCTCCTGGACATCCTGCTCCGTCTCGGCTCGCTCCAGCTCGTCGAGGATGCTCTTGACATACTCCAGTTCCACCTCTGCCTTGGCGATCTGCTCAGTGAGTACCCGCTGAGCCGTCTTGGCCCGGTTGTAGTCCTTATAGAATTTTGCCGCGTTCTGCTGGGGCGAGAGCTGGGGCGAAAGGGGGATGTCGATTTCCTTCATCTCCGGGTCGTAGAAGTCCACAGCGGTGAGCCGTGCCTGGCCGCGGGTCATGGCGTGCAGGTTGGCCGTGACAATGTCTCCCAGCTGCCTCAGGCGCTCGCGATCGGCAGCAGCGGCAATTTCCTTGCGCTGATTCTCCAGCTTACGGGCTGTGCGGTCGCGGAGATTGATCATGGCCTTGTGGAGCGTCTGGGTCTTGAGGCGCATGCGCTCGGCGTGGTCGCGGCTGGCGTAAAAGTCATCCAGCAGGGCGGAAAAGCTCTCCTGCTCCTCCTGGCAGACGTAGCTTCCGTACTGGCCCACCGGGCGGAAGGTAAAGTCCCAGGGCTTGCCCTCCTTCACCAACAGCACCGGCTTAGGGCTTCCCAGAAGGGCAGCAAAGGCACGATGGAGGCTCGCGCCCAGCACCGCACGCGTTTCAAGGGAACAGGCGCCCAGCTCGGCGTCGGTGTCCCCCAGCAGCGCATAGGCCAGTTCCCGACAGACAAGGGGAGAAAGTCCCCGATAGCGCTCCAAGAGCCACTTTTGCAGTGTCTTTTGTCCCTCTAGAGCCTGGAGGGCTTCCACCAGCGCAGCCTCTGTCTCCTCAAAGGGGCTTTTCTTGTCCGGCACCGGAGGCAAATGATAGAGAAGTCCCGGCAGTACCTGCCGCTTGTCGCTCATTTCGAAATCGATGCGGCGCATACAGTCGATGATGTGTCCGTCGCCGGAGGTGAGGATCAGATTGGAGCCCCGTCCCATCATCTCCACGATCAGGTGCTTCTCCACCGGCGCCCCCAGCTCATCCACGCAGTCCAGCGTAAGATCCACCAGCCGCTCCAGGGGCGGCTGGGTGACGGCGGCAATCCGTCCGCCAGAGAGGTGCTTGCGCAAAAGCATGCAGAACATCGGGGGCTGGGCCGGGTTCTGAAGAGGCGCATTGGTCAAATGGAGCCGAGGGCTCCCCGGCGACGCCGAGAGCAAAAGCCGCCCGGAAAAGCCCCGTCCGTGGAACTGCAAAACCACCTGGTCGCGCACCGGCATCTGAATTTTGTCGATTCTCGCACCCAGCAGCTGGGGCGTGAGCTCCGCGGTGAGGGCGGAGAGAAACAGAGCGTCAAAGGGCATGGCTTTCCTCCTCCATGGTCAACACAAACAGCTCGTTCACCCGTTTCCGGCGGCCCAGCAGATAGAGCGCCCCAAACAGGCACTCCAAGCCCGTGGCCTTGGAATACTGCTGCGGGCTGGCACCCTTGGGCACGGCATGGACGTGGGCGTTGCGGCCCCGGCGGTAGATGGCCATTTCCTCCTCCGTCAAAAGAGGCAGCATCCGATCCATCCGGGCAGCCTGGGCAGGAGCCGAGACATGGGCCACCGTGGCCCGGTGGAGATCCTTGACCTTGGAGCCGCCATGGGCGCACAGCCATGTGCGCACCAGGATTTCAAATACACAGTCGCCCATATGGGCAAGCCCCAGGGCAGTGATCTCGTTCAAAGCCAGCTTGTCCATCTTCGGTTCAAAATAGTTTTCCATGGGAGCCTCCCAACATGCGGAAAATAGGTGTCCGTTTCGGATTTATAGATAGCAACCCGTGGGATAAAAACGAGGTTTATATATCAAAAAATGCGCTGCTGCGCAGCGCATTTCCCGTCAGTCAACGATTTCCACAGAGACCTTTTGCCCGTCTCTCTGAGCCACCGACTTGATGATGGTTCGGATTTCCTTGGCAATGCGGCCCTGGCGGCCAATGACCTTGCCCATATCCGCAGGGGCTACCCGCAGTTCCAGCACCGTCGTCTCGCCGGGGATCTCCCGGACGGAGACGGCGTCGGGGTCGTCAACCAAGTTCTTTGCCACATACAGCAAAAGTTCTTTCATCGTCTCACTCCTTCGTAAGACTTACAGCACGTTTGCCTTCTTCAGAAGCGCTCTCACGGTGTCGGTGGGCTGGGCGCCGTTCTTGATCCAGGCCTGGGCCTTCTCGGCGTCCACCTGGACGGTGGCGGGGTTGGACAGGGGATCATAGGAGCCAATCTCCTCGATGCAGCGGCCGTCGCGGGGGCTACGGGAGTCAGCGACAACGATTCTGTAGTAAGGGTTCTTCTTTGCACCCATTCTTCTCAGTCTGATCTTGACCATTTCGGGTTCACC
>CALXCW010000114.1 GCA_944386905.1 uncultured Oscillospiraceae bacterium | reverse complement strand
GGAGGTGCTGCGTCCCGGTGCCGTCATCGCGCCCTTCTTTTCGCTCACCAGCGGAATTTACTGGGGCTTTTATGTCCTGATTGCCGCCATGGCGCTGCTGGCCGTGGGGTTCTACTTCTGGCACTATCACCGCAGCCGCAGCATCTACACCATGCGCCGCCTGCCCAGCGCCACAGAGTTTCCCCTGCGTTGTCTTGCCGCCCCGACCGCAGGCATCCTCACGGTACTTTTGACCATGGCCGTGCTCACGGCTCTATACTATCTGCTCTATCACTTCTGTACGCCGGCCATCTGCCGCAATCCGCAACTTTGGTAGGAGGGATCTCCATGCTGGAATTAAAATCATTATCCAAATCCTATGGCAATAAAAAGGCGCTGGATCAGATCAATCTCACCCTGGCTCCCGGCGAAATCGTGGGGCTGTTCGGCGAAAACGGCGCCGGTAAGACGACCTTGATGAAGTGCGTCCTGGGATTTCTGCGCTACAAGGGCGACGTGACCCTGGACGGTGAGGCCATCACCCGCAAAAACATCAGCCGCCTGGCCTTTGCCACCTGTGAGCACTCCTTCTTCCCCAACCTCACGCCCGCCGATCACCGCGTATTTTATGAAAGCCAGTTTCCCCGGTTCCGGGGCAAGCGCTTCGAGGCGCTGATGGACTTTTTTGAGCTGCCGCGCAACAAGCTCCTGCGTACCTTCTCCAGCGGACAGCAAAACCAGCTGGAGGTAATCCTGGCTCTGAGCCAGGGCGCGGACTACATCCTGATGGATGAACCCTTTGCTGGCAACGACGTATTCAACCGCGAGGACTTCTACAAAGTGCTCCTGGGAATTTTGGAGCCGACGGAGACGGTGCTGCTCTCAACCCATCTGCTGGAAGAAGTGTCGCAGTTTATCAGCCGCGCGGTGCTTCTACGCGGAGGCAAAATCGTAGGAGACGTGACCACCCTGGCGCTGGAGGAAACGGGCACCGGGCTTATGGATTACGTCCGTTCGGCCTACCACTATCAGGCTGACCGGGTAAGCAAGGCGCTCAGCGACCTCACCGATGAAATGTGAGGGATTTCTATGAACAAGCACATGGTTCTCTATCTCGCCCTGGTGCTCCTGGCTGTGCTGGGCCTGGGCGGTATGGCCATCGCCGGCGGCATCGCGCAGGAGGCCATTCCCCTCCAGATGGAAACGCTGGAAGGGGACATTGAAGCCGTGGGCGATCTGCAAATCACTCTGCCCTTCCGGGCTGACGACCACAGCCACTGGGAGACCACCTTCTCCGCTGCGGCCGACCCCGACCCAACTACGACGTTCACCTATTCCCTACAAAGCACCGGCAGCGGAACCACCCCCTACGCCACCTTCCGCGGCGCGCAATTCTCCCAATGGTTCTCCACCAGCTGGGAAAATATATCCAACGAAACCATGCTGGACGAAGCTCTCCGGACACCGGTGCAAGAACTGGCCGAGACGCTTCAGCCAGGTGAATACGCACAGGCGCAAATCAGCCTCAGTAACTACACCGCTTACTTTTCTTTCGATCTTTCGCTGACCATCCCCGAGCGCAACGGACATCAAAGGTACTATGATGCCCCCAGCGATGCCTTGCAGGACTATTTTTCCATTCCCATCCCGGAAAACATGGAGCTTCTGCTGTCGGTATCCCGCTCGAAGGACGGCGAGATGGCGGAAATCAGGACGGAGGTCACAGGCGGGCTTCCCTACGGCTTCAGCAACAGCTGCGTCGCCGACGAGTGGATCTATTTCGTCCTCTCCCCCGCCGATTTCCCCGCCGGGACGGACTTTTCCCAGATCCGCGGCGGCTACGGCCTCTACCGCATGCCCACCGTTGCCGAAGGCGCCTATGAGCTCTCCGTCGACGCATTGGAAAATGTCCTCCCCCTGTCCGTGGAAGGGCTGGAGAATATCCAGGTTTCGGCCAGCCCTTGGGACGGCGTGCTGCTGCTCTTCGAGGAGCGCCGGGACACGTTGAGCGTACAGATCTTTGATGAGGCCACCTGCGCCGTCCTTCAGACGCTGACCCTGGACGCCTTTGACCAGCTTCCCGGCATCGTGCTGGGGAACAACACCTTCATGCTCCTGGACAGCGCCACACCCCTGCGGCACTTCCAGGCCTTCACCCGCTCCGATGGGCAGGTTGTCCCCTGCCGGCAGGGAACGCTGGAAAACGAATCCTTCCGCTGGGCCCACACCACCTGCGCCTACCGCGACGGAAAGCTGGCCCTGCTCAGCCAGCTCTGGGGGGAGCGCGGGATCGGCTTGAACCTCCAGGTCTTTGGGCTGGAGGACACGCTCTTCCGCGGCAGCTTCCACATCGAGGGCGACGACGCTTTGCAGACCCTCTACTACGACGACTGCGTGCCAGCTCTGGCCTGGAGTGGAGAATCCTAAGGAGGAAGCCCTATGAAAAAGCGATTGATATGCTACCTCGCCCTGGTTTTGCTGGCGGTTTTCGCCCTGGGCGGTCTCATCCAGTACGGAATGCTCTCCCAGACGGAAATCACCGTCCGGGAGGAGACCTTGTCGGGAGATGTGGCGGCGGCCAAAGGGCTCTCCCTCACCCTGGAAGTCCAAAAGGGTGCGCATCTCTTCTGGACGACCTCCTTTTCCGCGGAGGCCCAGCCCGCACCCACTACCAACTTCACCTATTCTCTCCAGGGCATTCGGCAGCCTTCGGTGTCCACCGTGAACTTTTCCAGCGGCAGCCTCAACGGCGGCCTCTCCACGTCTCTTTCCCATCTCCTGGAGGAGAGCGGCAACTGGAGCGACCTGCTCATCGAGCCCGTGCGGGAAATTGCCGCGACACTGGAGCCGGGCGAAACCCAGTCCAAAATTGTGGCCGTTGCCGATTACTGGGAGAACTACCCCATGTTCCTGCAGCTCTCCCTGCCGGATACGGGCTATTACTACGACGACAACGGATCGGACTTCCTCACCACATATTTTCAAATTCCCGTACCGGAGGATCTCTATGTGTCAGTCAGCGTCTCCCTGGGCGCAGACGGCGAGGACATCAGCTCCGACGTCCAGCCCCTGGAAGATCTGGAGTATGACTTCCTCTGTGACGGGATGGTAAGGGGCGAGTGGATCTATCTCTCCCTCTCTGCCGCATCCTCTGCCAACAGGCCGGATTTCTCTCACATTCGCGACGGCTACGGAATCTACCGCATCCCCGTTCCCCAGGTGGATGAGACGACGCTTAACCTGGAAGCCATCGAAAACATCTTGCCCTTTTCCGCCGCGGACACCGAGGCCGTCGCCCTGGAGGAGAGCCCCTGGGAGGGAATCCTGGAGATCTTCACCGTGGAAAACGGTCGGCTGCGGCTCAGGCTGCTGGACGAGGCCACCTGCGCCGTGGTGGAGGACTACTGGCTCGACGCCGATGAGATCCCCGCGGTGGTGCAGAATGAAGATGTGCTGGTGCTCCTGTTCTGGGACGCAGAGCGCTGCCGCTTCCTGGCCTATGCCCGGGAGAACGGATACTATGTCCCCTGGCTCAGCAACGAAATGCCCCAGGACAATTACTTCTGGTACGGCTTCACCCCCGCCTTCGACGGCACCCATCTGGCCCTGACCTATTCCCTCGGCGAACACAGCGACGTTTCCGCCGGGCTCCAGGTCTACGACCGGGAGGGGCTCGCCTACCACGGACGATTTATCAGCAGCGCCGACAGTCCGCTGGTGTGGCTCAATACCTACAATCCCCCTGCCCTGCGATGGGATTGACAAACGCGGGCCGGGCTGGTATAATAACCTCAATTTACATCCCGGAAGGAGCTAATTCCCAAGATGGACGCTGACGACGGTCATCCCCCTTTGTGCGATACCGCTGTTGATAGAGAGGCATATCTGCGCTTGCTGTAAGTGCAGGTATGCCTTTTTGCGCGCTTCGCCGGAAAACCATATTTGTTTGGAGGATACATAGCTTTTATGGACAGTGACAGTTTACGGGACATATTGATCATGGCAGTGCTGATTCTCATGTCAGCCTACTTCTCTGCCACCGAAACCGCCTTCTCATCCCTCAATAAGACCCGCCTGAAAACCCGGGCCGAAAAAGGCAGTCGTCGAGCTGCCGCCACCTTGAAGCTGGCCGAGGACTACGACAAGCTTCTCTCCACCATTCTCATCGGCAACAACATTGTGAATATCGCCACCGCCTCCATCGGTACTCTGCTCTTCGTGCGCCACTACGGCGACCTGGGCGCGACGCTCTCCACCATTGTGGTGACCATTGTGGTGCTGATCTTCGGCGAAATTACCCCCAAGAGCATGGCCAAGGACAGTCCGGAGCGCTTTGCCATGTTCTCAACCCCTGCTCTTCGGCTGCTCATTGTGATTCTCACCCCGGTCAACTGGCTCTTCACCCAGTGGAAAAAGCTGGTCTCTCGGATTTTCCGCGTAAAAGAGGATCGCCGTCTGACCCAGGATGAGCTCTTGGTGTTGGTGGATGAAGTGGCCCAGGATGGCGGCATCGATGCGGATGAGTCGGAGCTTCTCCGCAGTGCCATCGAATTTACCGACCGCGACGCCGAGGACATTCTCACCCACCGGGTGGATCTAGAGGCCGTTCCCAATACTGCTACCAAAGAAGAATTGGCCGAAGTGTTCTCCACCTCCCGCTTCTCTCGGATTCTTGTCTACGAGGAGAGCATTGACAACATCATCGGCATCATTCACCAGAAGGATCTCTACGACGGCTCCGGTCTCGTGGAAAAGCCCCTTGCCGAGATCATGACCGCGCCGCTCTTTGTAACCAAGTCCATCAAGATCAGCGACCTTCTAAAGCTCCTGCAAAAGTCCAAGAGCCATATCGCCGTGGTCAGTGACGAGTACGGCGGCACCCTGGGCATCGTCACCATGGAGGATATTCTCGAAGAGCTGGTGGGCGAGATCTGGGATGAGCACGACGAGGTCATCGAGGACTTCCGCAAGGTGGGTGGGGACGCCTACCGAGTATCCTGCAATGTGGATCTCGACAAGATGTCCAAATTCTTCGACGTGGACTGCGAGGCCGACTGCACCACCGTCAGCGGATGGGTCATGGAGCAGTTGGGCAGAATCCCCAACGAGGGTGACAGCTTCACCTGGGAAAATCTCGACGTCACCGTCACCGACACCGACTACCGCCGGGTGCTGGAAATTGAAGTCCGTTGCCACCCCAAGGAGGAGCCGGACGAGGACGCGTAACGATCCTTTCCATACAGGTGGAAGCGTTCGCCCCTCCTCTGCTCCATTCCCAAGGTTTTTCCAATTTTTACACTCTCACATGCAGGGCTTTTTCCCTGCATGTGTTTTTTTATATAACTTTTGCAATCTCATACAATTATCACAACTGCGTCACTTTTTCATAATGCTGTTGCTTTCACGTCGATTTTCATGCAATAATTATGCAAAATCATCGAATTTGAATTAAAATTCGTGTGTTTTGTCGCAAGGAGGATAGCTTATGAAACACCGCGTCATCATGTTCCCGCTCGTCTTGACCATGCTGCTTCTTCTCTTCCCCGTCTTTGCCAGTGCAAACAGCTTTGTGGCCTAATATACAACGGCCGATGGAACGACGGTGCAAACCCATACCTTGATAGATGCCTTGACCAACGTGGCTGACGGCGGCACCGTCACGCCCGCAGGCCCCACGGTGATGGTGGAAGAGGGCGCCAGCAAGACGTTCACCTTTGTGCCGGGGGAAGAGCAGCGCATTGCAGATGTGACGGTCGATGGAGAAAGCAAAGGCGCTATATCGGAATTTACCTTCTCCTCGGTGAATGGCCCCCACGCCCTCGTCGTCACCTTTGCACCCAGCCACCACACCCTCACCTTCCACACCAACGGCGGCACCGAAGTTCCCCAGGAGAAACATCCCTATAATACGACGGTTCCCCTGACGCACGAAACCACGCGGGACAACCACAGCTTCACCGGCTGGTACGCTGACCCCGAACTCACCGAGCGCATCACGGAAATCAC
>CALXCW010000113.1 GCA_944386905.1 uncultured Oscillospiraceae bacterium | reverse complement strand
CCCTTGTCGTAGAGCTCGCAGAAGGTCTCCCGGACGGCCTTGGAGCAGCCCTCGTCCATGGTGAAGCGGCTGCGGCTCCAGTCGCAGGAGGCGCCCAGCTTCATCTGCTGCTTGACAATCCGGTCGCCGTACTTGTTCTTCCAGTCCCAAACCCGCTCGAGGAACTTTTCCCGGCCCAGGTCGTAGCGGGTGAGTCCCTCTTCGTTGCGAAGGGTCTCCTCCACCTTGATCTGCGTGGCAATGCCGGCATGGTCGGTACCGGGGAGCCACAGGGCAGAATATCCCTGCATCCGTTTGAAGCGCGTGAGGATGTCCTGCAAGGTGGCATCCAGGGCATGGCCCATATGGAGCTGACCGGTAACATTCGGCGGCGGCATTACAATGGAGAAGGGTTTCTTGTCCGGGTCGGGCTCGGCGCGGAAACAGCCGCTCTGGAGCCATGCCTGGTAGATCTCGTCCTCCACAATCTTGGGATCGTAGGTCTTGGGCAATTCTCGTGCCATGTGATTTCACTCCTATATCAACATTGGTTTGACGGTGGACAGCCGGACGCGCCGGGCGCGTCCCATACAGATGTACCAAACGCAGAACAAAAAACCGCCCTGAGCCAATGCTCAGGGCGGAGAAAGTCCGTGGTACCACCTGAATTCCCGCAAGCTGCGGGCACTCTTGCCCCGCTATCGGGGGGCACACCGGCCGGCTCGTCACCGGCTGCTCCAAGGCGACCTTCAAAGCTCCTGGGCAAAGGCTTGCACCGACCGCCTTCTCTCTTGCGCCTGGTGGCTTTTACTCTTCCTCTTCTTCGCGTTTTCTATTGGATGATACACGATCTCAGGGCATTTGTCAATTAGATGTCCTCAATAATGGGTGAGGACTTGGGCTGCTGAGGATTGACCACTGCCTGGAAAGACTTGCGGGATTCGCGGATCTCATTGAGCGCCGTGGAGATGGCGCTCTCCGTGCGGCTGAGCGCATCATCGACAAATTCATTGGTGACCTGCTTCAAATCCTTGATCTTCTGCTGGGCATTCTTGATCATCTCGTTGGCCTCATTCTGGGCCATGAGATAGACCTCCTCCTGGCTCATCATCTGGCGGGCCCGCTGCTCAGCCTGCTTGAGAATACGCTCAGCTTCGTGCTTGGCATTGGTGATGACTTCATTGCGCGATTCCACAATCGTCTTTGCCTGCTTGAGCTCGCTGGGCAGCTGGTTGCTGATCTCATCGAGAAGATCAAGCACCTTGTCCCGCTCCAGAACGCACTTCTCTGCGCCCAGGGGGAGACTCCAGGCATCTTGCACCATTTCATAGAGGTTGGTAATGATCTCTTCAATCCGGTTGGCCATGGTCGTAGATCCTCCTTAATTTCGTTCTTGAATCCGAGCGAGAAAGTCGGGAATGATCTCTTGGGGGAGAAAATCCGAAAGATCCACCTGATAGTGTCCCATTTCCTTGACCACGCTGGAACTCAAATACATAAACTGATGCTCAGCCGTGAGGAACATCGTGTCCAGTCCCGGGTTGAGCTTATGGTTGATAATCGCCATCTGAAACTCCCGCTCAAAGTCGGACATGGCGCGCAGGCCCTTGATAATCACTCTGGCCCCTCTCGCCTTGGCATACTCTGCCAACAGCGCGTCGGAGTGATCCACCTCCACATTTTCCATGTCGGCCGTTACCCGGCGGATCATCTCCACCCGCTCTTCCAGGGAAAACATGGGTTGCTTGTCTCCGTTCACCATCACGCAGACAATGAGTTTGTCAAAACTCTTGGCAGCACGGGCAATGATGTTGAGATGGCCCTTGGTGATGGGGTCGAAGCTGCCGGGATAGATGGCAATACTCATAGGATATCATCCTTCAATGTCTATTATTACCTTGCTGCAACATCGGCATAAATAAGCCGTGACGGCTGAGCCTTTCCAGAATGACTTTTCCGCCAACACGACCGATGTTTGCTGAAACACCGCTGCGCCTAACAGTGATTTTTTTGGCTTCCAGGCAATCTCGTTTGGGCTCTGAATGACGCCGCTCTCCATCTTGCCCTTGCAATAGGGGCAGTCCAAAGCTATCCCCCCAATTCGCTCCCACTCAAGAGAGGATGGCATTTCATCAGAAATCACATCTGTCTATCCTCACGGCGAAAGAGCGTAATCCACGTCTTTCCGTAGCGGTAATCCTTTCCCCTCTGCAAGCCGGGAAACGCCGTCTCCAGCTGCTTTTCTGCGGGTCTTTCGCAGATTATTATACCACGGTCGGAAAGAATGTCAATTTCCCAGATGGCATTTAAAGCATTTTCTAAAAATTTTTCCCGGTAGGGCGGGTCTAAAAAGATCAAATCAAAGGTCTTTTGGCACCCTTTCAAGTAAGACAGATAATCACTCTGCACCACATGTGCGCCTTGCTCCAGACGGGTGCGGCGGAGATTTTCCCGCACCAGCGCGCAGGCCTCCCGCCGCTCGTCCACAAATACCGCTTCCTTTGCGCCGCGGCTGAGTGCCTCAATGCCCATCTGCCCCGTGCCGGCAAATAGGTCGAGGACGGTGCTCCCCTCTATCTCAAACTGTATGATGGAATACACGGCCTCTTTGACCCGCTCGCTTGTGGGGCGGGTCAGCAGGCCCTCGGGAGTTTTCAGCCGCACCCCTCGGGCGGATCCTGTGATCACTCGCATGGCATTGTTCCTCTGCTTTCATGGAAAAATTCATAGACTGCCTTGGCAGCGGCGCGCCCCACCACCGCAGACAGCTGCTGCTCGTCGGCCTTTTCAATGGCAGCAACTGTGCGGAATTTTTGTAGCAGCGCTTTTTTTCGCGTCGGGCCTACACCAGAAATCTGATCAAGCACGGATTCCCGCATTCGCTTGCTCTGAAGCGTCCGGTGATAGGTAATGGCGAAACGGTGGGTCTCCTCCTGGATTTGACCGATGAGCGCAAAGACCGGCGGGAACGTCTGAATACCGATCTCTCTGCCATCGGCACGCACCAGCGCCCGCGTCCTGTGACGGTCATCCTTGACCATACCATAGACCGGGAAAGAAAGTCCCAATTCAAAAAGCACGGCCTCCGCCGTCTGCGCATGCACTTCCCCGCCGTCGATCAGCAGGAGATCCGGCGGCTCAGAAAACCCAGGGTCACCCTGGAGGTAATGGGTGAAGCGCCGCGTGAGCACCTGGCGCATGGAGCCATAGTCGTCCTGCCCCACCATATCTCGGAGCTTGAAGCGCTTGTAATCCTTCTTTAAGGGCTTTCCATCCACAAATACCACCATAGAGGCCACGATATCGCTGCCCGCCGTATTGGAAATGTCGTACGCCTCCATGCGCGTCAGAGGCCCAGGAAGTTGCAGAAGATTCCTGAGTTGTTCTACAGTTCCGGAGCGTTTTTCCTCCCGCGATGTTGCGCGTTCCGCCTCTTCGGCAGCATTTTTGTTGGCCAGATACACCAGATGCACGCCGTCCCCCCGCTGCGGCACACGGATATGGACGCGCTTATGGTAAGTATCCTGCAAAAGCTGGGCAAAGAGCTCACCATCCTCCATCTCCACCGGCAGAAGGATTTCCTTAGGCACACAATTTCGTGCCAGATAATACTGCTTGACCAGGGTAGACACCGCTTCTTCCACACTGTCCGACGGCGGCACAAGCTCATAATCTTTGTCCAAGAGATTGCCGTCCACATAGTGCAGCACGGAAAAGCAGCCGCGGGCGGTGTTCTGGCTATAGCCGATCACATCGGTGTGTGCCATGGTGCCGGCCGTAACCAGCTGTTTTTTTCCCAGATTTTCGATGGCCAGCAAACGGTCACGCAGTACCGCCGCCCGCTCAAATTCCAGCGTTTCGGCTGCATGCTCCATCTCTTCACGCAGCGACAGGGCTACAGTCTGATATTTCCCTTTTAAGAGGAGCACCACCTGCTCTATCCGCCGGCGGTAGTCCTCAGGCGACTTTCCCAACTGGCACCAGCCATCGCAGTTGTTCATGTGGTAATTGAGACAAGGCCTGTCCTTACCCAGATCTCGGGGAAAGACCTTACTACACCCGGGCAGGCGGAAAGCCAGGCGCAATGTGTCGATAAGCTGGTTAGTGACGGCACGCCCGCCGAAGGGGCCGAAGTAATCCGCGCCGTCTCCGCTGACCTTGTTCACCAACTCCATCACGGGATATTCTTCCCTCCGGTCAATGCGAAGATACGGGTATCCCTTGCCGTCCTTGAGCAAAATATTGTACTTGGGCATGTGGCGCTTGATAAGAGAACACTCCAGCACCAGCGCCTCGAACTCCGTTCGGGCCACAATCACGTCGAAGTGATCGATCTGAGAGACCATCCGCCGTGTCTTGACTGTGTGCGCCGCGGAATCCTGGAAATACTGGCTCACCCGGTTGCGGAGCTTCTTTGCCTTGCCCACGTAGATGACCGTATTGGCCTTATCCTGCATCAGATACACGCCCGGCTCCAGCGGCAGAGCGTGGGCCTTTTCCTTGAGTTCTTCAAAAGTCATAGGATACCTCGCAACTGCGTATTCCATCCCTCCGGTACGGAAAAACTGCCTCAAAAACGGTGGTTTTTGAGGCAGTTGACGATGTTCAATCAGAAAATTTCCTTAGCCAGCATCTCCGTCAGGGTGCTCACGGCTTCTTCCTCATCGGGGCCTTCTGCAATAAGGCTGATTCTCGTACCCTTGGTGATTCCCATGGAGAGTACGCCTAACAAGCTCTTTGCGTTGATGCGGCGATCTTCCACCTCGATCCAGATGCTGGACTTGAATTCATTGGCCTTCTGAATGAAGTAGGTGGCCTGCCGGTTATAGAGGCCGGACTCGCACTTTACAATGGATTGCTGCATATACATCGCACGACACTCCTTATCGCAATCTTGTATGTTCTTTATTTTAGCAAATTTTATAAAAATGTCAATGGCGATTATGCAAATTCGACGATGGTGACTCCGTCCTCTCCCTCACCATAGGCACCCAGGCGGAAGCGCTTGACGTATTTCGACTTCTTGAGCTCCGCGTGCACGGCGGCACGGAGCGCTCCTGTGCCCTTTCCGTGGATGATCCGCACTGAGGGCAGATTGGCAAGATAGGCATTGTCCAGGAATACGCCCAGCACACCCTGCATCTCATCGGTGGTCATGCCCCGGATATCCAATTCCGGATTGGCCGCCTTCATGCGAAGCTCCCGCTTGCTCTTTTCGATGATCTTCTTCACGCCCTGACTTTGCTCATGCTCCAGCAGGTAGACCTCTTCCGGCTTGGCGTTGACCTTGAGAATGCCAGCCTGGAGCTGATAAGAACCATCCTTCTGAATGGCCAAAACCGTGGCTTTGGAGCCCAGTTTGAGAAGCTCCACCGTGTCGCCCACTCGGATGGCGCGGCTGGGCGCCGGGCGCTGAGGCGCAGTCTTGGGCTCGGCCAGCTTGGATTCTGCTTCGTTAAGAGCCCGGCGCAGCTCCGCCTGGCGGAGATTGACGCCCTGGGCGTCAGCGGTATCTCGCATCTGTTTGCGCAGTTCCCTGAGCTCGTCAGAGACGGCATTGGCCGTGCGGCGCGCGTCATCAATGATATGCTGCGCTTCCTGGCGGGCCTTGGCAGCAGCCTTCTCCCGCTCTTTTTTAATCTCCTGGAAATATTCCTCCGACTGCTTCTGGCGCTTCTCAGTCTCCAGCCGCAGCGCTTCCGCCTCGGCACGCGCGGCCTCCATCGCCTGGCGCTGCTGCTCCAGCTGATTGAGCACATCCTCAAAGCTGGCGTCGTTCTCGCTCACCAGGTTGCCCGCCTCGGTGAGAATCTTTTCCGGCAGGCCCAATTTACGAGAGATGGCAAAGGCATTGGACTTGCCCGGCACGCCGATTAAAAGCCGGTAGGTGGGCTGAAGCGTCTCCACGCTAAACTCGCAGGAAGCATTGATAACCCCAGGTGTACGCATGGCAAAAAGCTTGAGTTCGGCATAGTGGGTGGTGGCCGCCACCCTGGCGCCGCAGCTGCGGCAATGCTGAATCAGCGCGATCGCCAGCGCCGCGCC
>CALXCW010000112.1 GCA_944386905.1 uncultured Oscillospiraceae bacterium | reverse complement strand
TGGAGAAGCTGCAAAGCGCACTGGGAGAGTACCAGACTTGACAAAGCACCGGTGGGATTTTATACTAAAGTATCAAATGCTCCGCCGGGTTTTTTGACCTGGTGGCCTCTTTTACGAGAGAAAGGAGCCCACTGTGTGGTATCATCAAGCAACTGTCTATCAGATCTATCCCCTCGGTCTGTGCGGCGCGCCTAAGGAAAACGACGGCGTACAAGAGCACCGGATTCTCCGCCTGCTGGACTGGGTGGAGCACATCGCCGCCACCGGCTGCGACACCGTACTCTTCAACCCTCTCTTTCAGAGCGACGCCCACGGCTATGACACGAGAGATTACTTCACCGTGGACTGCCGCCTGGGCACCGGCGACGACCTCAAAGCCGTCACCGACGCCCTCCACAAAGCCGGAATCCGCGTGATGTTTGATGCCGTGCTCAACCATGTGGGCCGCGGTTTCTGGGCCTTCCAGGATGTATTGCAGCATCGCTGGGACAGCGCCTACAAAGACTGGTTCCGCGTCAGCTTCGACGGCAATAACAGCTATGGCGACGGCCTGTGGTATGAGAGCTGGGAGGGCCACGAAAATCTTGTCAAGCTCAATCTCCAAAACCCCGCCGTGGTGCAGCACCAGTTTGACGCCATCCGCAGCTGGGTCACCCAGTACGACATCGACGGCCTGCGCCTGGATGTGGCCTACTGCCTGCCTGACTGGTATCTCAAGCAGCTTCGTACCTTTACCGAGTCCCTCAAGGCAGACTTTGTGCTGGTAGGGGAGACCATCCACGGCGACTACAAGCGCTGGATGAGCGATGAGATGTGCCACGCCACCACCAACTATGAATGCTATAAGGGGCTCTATTCCAGCTTCAACTCCATGAATCTCTTTGAGATCGGTCACAGTCTGGCCCGGCAGTTCGGCCCGGAGAATTGGACGCTCTACCGCGGCTTCCATCTGCTCAATTTCCTTGACAACCACGATGTGACCCGCATCGCCTCTATGCTTCAAACGCCCGAGCATCTGCCCCTGGCCTACGGACTGCTCTTCGGCATGCCCGGCGTACCCGCCATCTATTACGGCAGCGAATGGGGCATCACGGGCAAAAAGGATACTGGCGACTATAGCCTCCGACCCGAAATCGAACAGCCGGTGGAAAACGACCTCACTCGCTTGATCGCCACGCTCGCCCAGGCCCGCCGCCAGAGCCGGGCGCTGTGCGAGGGCGGCTACCGCAATGTGTTGCTCACCAACCATCAGATCATCTTTGAACGGGCTGTGCCCGGCGAGCGAGTGCTGGTGGCAATCAATGCCGACAGCGTGCCCTATGTTGCCCACTTTGACGCCGGGTGCGGCATGGCACAGGAGCTCATCTCCGGCAAGCCCCACGACTTCGGCGGCGGCAGCGAACTTCCCCCGTACAGCGTTGCCTTCTGGAAGATGGAGCGCTGAAATCCCCTGCGCAGAAAGGATGCGAGCGGCTTGTCCAAGGCCTGGCAGCATTTTAAAACAATTACCCGCCACCGCCACCTGGTGATGAAGCACTGCTTTCAGGTGGGACTCTATAAGCGCGGACTGCTTCACGACCTGTCAAAATACAGCCCCACGGAGTTTCGCGCCGGTATGCGCTACTACCAGGGTACCCGGAGCCCCAATACCGCTGAGCGGGAGGCGCTGGGTTACTCTCCGGCATGGATGCACCACAAGGGCCGCAATAAGCACCATTTTGAATATTGGACGGATATCCGTTTGGACACCAAGACCTACGGCCCCGTGCCCATGCCCACAGAGTACCTGGTGGAAATGGTCATGGATCGAATCGCCGCCTGCAAGGTCTACCGCGGTCGTGACTATACCGACGCCTCTGCCCTGGAGTATTTGGAGCGGGCCAGAGATTCCGCCCTCATGCATCCGGAGACCATGGAGAAACTCGTATATCTTCTGCGCATGCTCCGCGACCGCGGCGAGAAGGAGACTTTTGCCTTTATCCGCAGCGTGGTATTGCGAGGCCTGCCCTACGGCCCGGGCGCCGAAGTGTAATACGGGAGGAAGAAGTGGAGAAATGAAACGGAAAACCATGCCGCTGTGGGCATCCTTTGCCGCAGCGGTGCTGTTGGCCGGCGGGATCACTTTGCTTGCCCTCAGCTGTCAACCCAACGATATGGTGGATATGCTGCGGCTTTTGAAGCGCACGCCGCTGCTCATCGTGCTCAACGCCCTGCCGGTGGGGCTCATTTTGCTGCTGGCGGCTTTTGTCTGCGGCAATGTATTCTTCGGCGCTGCTTTTACCAATGTACTCGTCTGCGGCTTCTCCTTGGCCAACCGCATGAAAATTCAGATCCGCGATGAGCCGGTGTTCCCGCGAGATGTGCTGCTGCTGCGGGAAATGGGCAACGCCATGGGAACTTATAAGATGGAGTACCCTGTGGCGCACCTGGTAGCAGTGGCAGTGGTCACGCTGATTTTAATTGCCCTGGGGCTGCTGCTGAAGTCCCAGCCTTGTCCCATGCAACGACTGCGGCGCTGGCGCGGTCGCGGCCTTGGTGCCGCGGTCTCCCTGGTGCTCCTGGTACTTGCCACACTCACAGTCTATGCCTCGGATACCCTCTATGCCGCCATGCCCGCCAGTGAGCCCTATTACCTGCCGGGTAAGTTCAACGAAACTGGGTTTATCTACAATTTTTTCCACTATTTCACCACCTATAATGTGGAAAAGCCGGAGGGTTATTCCGCCAAAGAGGCTGAAAGCTGGGAGACCGGCAACCAGACCGGCTTGGGTAAAAACGTGAACGTGATCTTTGTTATGAACGAAGCCTTTTCCGCATTGAACAACGATCCCGTCTTTCTCACTGGTGAGGACGATCCCCTGGAAAACCTCAACCGCCTCTCCAGCGACCCCCACGCCGTGGTGGGGCGGCTGGTGGTGCCCAACTTTGCCGGCGGTACGGCCAATACTGAGTTCGACGTGCTCACCGGCATGCAGACCAATGCCCTCTCCGCCTCCAATACCTCCTCCTTCCGGGTAGTCAACCGCAATCTGGACAGCGTTCTTCGTGTTTTTGCCGATGACGGCTATACGACCGGATATATCCATCCCGGTCAAAACTGGTTCTACAACCGGGAGAATGTCCTCACCTGGTTCGGCGCAGGCTTTACCACGTTTGTCAATGAGATGGAAAATGTCCGCCGCAAAGGGGACTGGGTGACCGACGAGTACGTCCTGGAGCTTGTTGAGAAGAACTTCCTGGCCGCGCAGGCTCAGGGAGAGCTGGTGATGGAGATGTACACCACCATCCAAAACCATATGGCTTACACCGCCGCGAAGTACGGCGCCGACTATGTCTTTCCCACGGTGGAGGTGGACGCCGACGTCTCCGAGGAAATCCAGGAGATGCTGAACGTCTATACCGAAGGCATCCGGGATGCCGACGCCATGCTGGGGGGCCTCACCACGTTCTTTTCCCAGCAGGATACGCCGGTTCTGCTGGTGTTCTGGGGAGATCATCTGCCGTTTTTGGGCGAAAACCGCCAGGGCTATGAAGAGCTGGGCTTGGAGATCGCCGACGCCACCGAGAGCGGCGAAAATCCTGTCTGCGGCTATGAAACCCCCTATGTCCTCTGGGTCAATGACGCGGCGGCGGAGGCGCTCCAATGGGAGCGGGCTCTGGAAGCCTTACAGCTGCCGGAGGATGGGCGCATCAGCGCCAGCTTCCTGGGCGCTGCCGTGGTCGAGCTCACCGGAAGGACTGGGGAGAGCCCGTGGTTCGACTTCCTCAATCAGGTGCGCCGTGAATTGCCGGTTGTGCACAACCGCCACGTCTACGACTTCCAGGGGAACTACCTGGAGACGCTGAACGATGAGCAAGAGGCGCTGATTACACAATGGCGGCGTTGGAGCTACTACAAGCTTACAGCCAAGCGGATCGAATCATAAGGAGGATTCCATGGACGCAAACACCCTGGTCGAGCGTGCCCTGGCCCTGGGCTTCGCCAACGCAGCAGCCATTGCGACAGCAGATATTCCCATCGTGCCGGGCTTTCGCATCTGCTGCGAGGACAATACATGCGGCAAGTACGGCATCAACTATGCCTGCCCGCCGGACTGCGGCAGTGTGGAGGACATGAAACGCCGCCTGCTGCGCAAATCTCAGGCCATCGTGGTGCAGACTATGTGGCAAATCGACGACCCAGAGGACGGCCCGGCAATTAAAAAGGCCAAGCAGGAACACAACCGGCTGGTACGCCGATGGATCGACGCCTGCGGTGACGTCGCCGAAGGATTTATGGTCGGCGCCAGCGGCTGCGACCTCTGCCAGCGCTGCGCCATCGAAGAGGGAAGTCCCTGCCGGTTTCCCCAGGCGCAGTTTTCCTGCATGTCTGCCTACTGCATCTATGTGGACAAACTCTGTACCATGACCGGGATGGAGTATGATTCCGGCCCCGGAATCGTGGATTTCTTCGGTATGTTTGTCTTTGACTGGAAATAAAAATGACCGGGCCTCGGCCTGGTCATTTTTTATGTAAACTTAGAGAGGAGTATCATTCGTGGAACTATGTGCCTTTCGGCCGGAGGATCTTCCGAAAATGGCGGAACTATTTTACGAAACGGTGCACACCGTCAATGCCGCAGATTATCCGCCCGAAGCCCTGGATGCCTGGGCTGACGGCAAGCCGCCCCTGGAACAATGGGAGGCTTCCTTCCGTGCCCATGAGACGCTCTTAGCATGGGAAGGGGAGAGGCTGCTGGGCTTTGCAGATATGGATTCCAGCGGATATTTAGATCGACTTTATGTCAACGTAACAGCGCAGCGCCGCGGCGTGGCCACGGCGCTGCTAAAGGCCCTGGAAACACGGGTGCCGACAGATCGCTACACCACCCACGCCTCCATCACCGCCGTGCCTTTTTTCCAAGCCAGGGGCTTCCGCGTGGTGCGGCAACAGCAGGTGGAACGCCACGGCGTAAAAATGGTCAATTTTGTGATGGAAAAGCCCTAGTTGACCAGCTTGCGGCAAGCTGCAGCCAGAGCGGAGAGGGTGCTGCAAGGAATCATCTGGCACGTAGCCAGCACCGTCTGTACGCTCTTGAGATAGGGCCACTTGCTCTCGGGAATGGGATTCATCCACACCACCCGCCCGGCCTGACGCTTCGCTTCCAGCAGTGCTCGGATGGCGCGAGGCAGGTCGATGGTCTTGGTGTCGGAGAGTATCAAAAGTGTCGCGGATGGCCCCAACACCGCCGGCCGGCGGGCCATGAGCTGGGTAAGGGCTGTCCCAAGGTCGGTGCCACGGCCGTAGAGGCCGCTTTCACGCACCTGACTCCGGAAAAGATCCATATTTTGCAGGGAAAAGGCGTCGGCCTCCACCAGCTCCTCGGAGAAAAGAAAGACGCGGGAGCTGTCGGAGGTCTGATTCATTGCCTGGATAAACCGAAGCGCAAACTCAGAAAACTGCACCATGGAGCCGGAGACATCGCAGAGAATCACCAGTTTTTTGCGCCGTCGCGGCTTGCGCTTGAAGCTCAGGCGGTTAAAACTTCCGCCCGTCTCCAGGCCGCGGCGGATGGTGCGGCGGAAGTCCAGCTGCCCGGAGTGTCCTTTGCTCTGGCGCTTGGCCGAGAGCTCGCCGTTGATCTGGCGCGTGATGGCAGCGATGAGCGTGATGGCCCGGGGGATTTCCACATCGCGAAACTGAGAGATGTCACGATAGAGAAGGCCCAGCTCTGGATCGCTTTCCTCCACGCCCAGCCCGGCGTCCTCCATTTTCATCTGCTGCTCTAGGAGCGCTCTGGTGAAGATCGAGTGGATAAAGTTGCCATAGAGATCCGGGTGGCGGTCAATGTTTCCTTTGTAGCGCTCCATCAGCTGCCGGAGCCTTTCGCGTTCCTCCTCAGGCATGGCGGCATAAACCTCTTTGAGATCCTCTCTGAGGTGCATCGGTTCACCGCGGATCTGCAAATCCTCTTCAGCCTCCCGGCGGCCCTGCTGCAACTCCTGCTCGTGCTCCATCTGTTCCTGGGCCTGGCGGCGCATGGTCTCCTCACTGACAAAAAAGCCGTCAAACACCCGATCAAAGACAGCCTGCTCTTCCCGAGACTTGGCAAATACCGTCCGCAG
>CALXCW010000111.1 GCA_944386905.1 uncultured Oscillospiraceae bacterium | reverse complement strand
CTCTACACCCTGGGAACGCGGCAGACGGCGGCGATTTTGCTCTTGCGCTGTACGCTGGGGGCGGCGTTTTCCAGCGGCGTCTCGGCCTGGCTTTTTTCCATCACCGGCGGTGTTCTGGCACTGGTGGCCATGGTCATACTTTGCCGATTGCCGGCACTTTCAATCTATGGTGTCTGTCTGGGGGGCGCAGCCTGTCACAACCTGGGACAGATTTTGGCTGCGGCACTGTGGCTGCATACGGCCTATGTTTGGGCTTATCTGCCGTTTTTGCTGCTGGTATCCCTGGCAACCGGTGCGCTCACTGGGTTTCTCAGCGCCAGAGTGCTTCAGATTTTATCCCACGGATCCTGGCGCTTCGCAAAGGACAGCGGATCAATTCGCTGAAAAGAAGTAATATGACGGAGGAACGACCATGAAAAAAAGCAAGCTGATTTTGGCAGTGAGTATTGTGACTCTGGCAGCGCTGCTCACCGGCTGCTGGAGCACCGCTGTGGTGCGTGTGAGTGATTCTGAACTCTTGGCGGCGCAAGAAAGCCAAAATTTGCCTCAGACTGACGGGGATGAATTGGATGATCCCCAAGCGCCTGCCGATGGCGAGGCGGTCAAGACCGGGTTTGTCGTCTCTGCCAGTCTCGGGGATTCCAAATCCGCGACGGCAGAGGAAAACGGTACCGCGCAGGCAGATCTGACCCTGGTGGCGGTCACCGTCACGGACGATGGGGTGATCGATGGCTGCGCCATTGATTCTGTTCAGGCCAAAGTGAAATTTGACGCTTCCGGTGCGCTCACTTCGGATGTAACGGAGCCGGTGCGATCCAAGGTGGAGCTTGGGACGGATTACGGTATGGGTAAGGTCAGCGCCATCGGCAAAGAGTGGGATGCGCAGGTCAAAGCCTTGGCAGACTATGTGGTGGGCAAGACCGTGGAGGAGCTACACGGCATCGCCGTCACGGAAACCGGCCGCGCTGCCGACGTTGACCTGGCTGCTTCGTGCAGCATTTCCATCGCCGGATATCTCGAGCAAATTGCCCAGGCCGCCGAAAGCGCCCAGCATCTGGGCGCCGCAGCGGGGGATCGACTTGTGCTCACCCAGGTGACCAGCCTTTCCAATTCCGTTTCGGCCGGCGAGACGCTCGGTGTGGCCAAAGTTGTGGCCAATCTGGCGGCACTGACGCTTCAGGGCGACACGATCACCTCCTGCATCCTGGACAGTGTCCAAGCCGAGGTGGCCTTTGACAAAGCCGGTGCCATTACTACGGATCTTACGGCTCTGGTGCCGAGCAAAAACCAGCTGGGCGCCGACTACGGCCTGGGTAAGGTCAGTGCCATCGGCAAGGAGTGGAATGAGCAGGCTGCGGCATTTGCCGCCTATATCACCGGTAAGACCGTGGCAGAGGTTACGGGCCTGGCCGTTACTGAGACCGGCGGAACCGCCGATGCCGATCTGGCTGCCAGCTGTTCCATTGCCATCGGCAGTTTCCAGGGCGTTATCGCCAAGGCGGGAGCGCAGTGATCCGCCGTATGACCGCCGCAGTCCTTTTGCTGGTGCTGCTTGGGGGCTGTGCCGCTGAGACGATCGGAGGGCCCAAACGGTATGAGGCGACATTCCTCGACGTGTTCGACACGGTGACCACAGTGGTGGGTTACGCCGACAGCGAAGCGGAATTTACCGCTGCGGCCCAGTCCATCCGCGATTCCCTGTTGGAGTACCATCAACTCTACGATATTTACAACGACTATCCCGGCTTGGTCAATCTCAAGACGGTCAACGACAGTGCAGGCACGGCTCCGGTGCCGGTGGACGAGCGGATTATGGGCCTTTTGAAGCTCTGCTGTTCCCTCTACGGCGCTACCGACGGGCGGGTCAACGTGGCCATGGGCAGCGTCCTCCGGCTTTGGCACGATGCCCGGAAGGCTGGAATCGACGACCCGGAACACGCCGTGCTGCCCGAGGGGACGGCTGTGGAAGCCGCCATGGGCCACATGGATCTCTCCTGCCTGGTGCTGGATGAGGAGGCCGGAACGGTCTATCTCGCCGATGGTGAGATGTCTCTGGACGTGGGCGCCGTCGCCAAGGGCTATGCGGTGGAGCAGGTCTGCCGCAGCGCCCCCGCGGGATTTCTGGTGTCGGTGGGCGGCAATGTCCGGGCCACTGGCCCCAAGGCCGACGGCTCTCCCTGGGTGGTGGGAATCGAGTCTCCCGACGGCGGAGATTTCCTCCATACGCTCTATCTCCAGGAAGGCTCACTGGTCACCAGCGGCGATTACCAGCGCTACTACACCGTGGACGGCGTGCGTTACCACCATATCATTGACCCGGATACGGGCTATCCTGCCAGCCATTGGCGCAGCGTCACTGTGGTGCTGGAGGATTCTGCTTTGGCGGACGGCCTGTCTACGGCCCTCTTTACCCTGGATTTGGAGCGGGGCCTGGCGATGGCGGAGGATTTCGGCGCGGAGGCCATGTGGGTCGATGGCGACGGAAACCGGTTCTACAGCCCTGGTTTTGAGGAGAAAATCAGAACTTGATGGTAAAATTGAGGTGAAAGTATGAGAAAAGCCTATTTCTGGGGCGGTATCCATCCAAAGGGCAATAAATCTATGTCCCGCGGCCAGGATTCTCTTCCCGCACCCCAATTTAAGACGGTGGTGCTCCCCATGGTGCAGCACATCGGCGTTGCCTGTACGCCGCTAGTGAAGCCGCGCGACCAGGTCAAGCTGGGGCAAAAGATTGGCGACGGTGCCGGAGTCTGTGCACCGGTGCATGCGTCTGTATCGGGTAAAGTGCTGGCAGTGGAGCCGCGACCGCATCCCTCGGGACGAGAGGTGCTCAGCGTTGTGCTGGAAAACGACGGCCTGGATACGCTGGCTCCCACCATGCATGCCCACCATGACCACCGCAATCTGGAGCCCAACGAGATTCTGGCCATCGTCCACGAGGCTGGGATCGTGGGGATGGGCGGTGCAACATTTCCCACTGACGTTAAGGCGTTCTCGGCCCTGGGCAAAGTGGACTGCATGATCATCAATGCCTGTGAGTGTGAGCCATATATCACATCGGACGATACCCTGATCTGTCATTTTCCGCAGGAGGCCCTGGGAGGGACGGAAGTGCTCCAGTGGACGCTCCAACCAGCCCGGACGGTGATTGCCATTGAGGACAATAAACCTGAGGCCATTGCCGTACTGCGGCAGATCTTGCGTGGGCGGACGGATCTGGAACTTCTGGTGTTGCCCACCCGCTATCCTCAGGGTGCGGAGAAGCAGCTTATCCAAGCGGTGACGGGTCGGCTGGTGCCGCCTGGAGCTCTGCCGGCCACAGTGGGGTGCGCCGTGTTCAATATTGCCACCGCTGCTGCCATTTGGCGTGCAGTCTATGCGGGCCAGCCCATTACCCGACGCATTGTCACCATCACCGGTGATGGCGTAGCCGCGCCGCAGAACATGATTTTACGCATTGGCTCCAGCTTTGCCGATGCCATCGATGCTGCTGGAGGTCTCCTGGAGGGAACGAAAAAGGTGATCTCCGGCGGCCCAATGATGGGCTTTGCCCAAAAGCGGCTTGACATACCTATTTTGAAAGGCACCAATGCCATCCTCTGCCTCAAACACGGCAACGAGACGCTGGAGAATCCTGTGTGCATTCGCTGCGCGCGATGCGTGTCGGTATGCCCCATGCATCTGCAACCCCTGTATCTCTACCGTTTCACCAAGCTGCGCAGTGTGGCACAGCTGACACGGTTTCACCTGATGGACTGCATTGAGTGCGGCTGCTGCAGCTTCATCTGCGCCGGACAGCTGCCTTTGGTGGAGCAGATTCGTGCTGGAAAACAGATGTGGAAGGAGGCCAACCAGAGATGAAACTGCTTGTGACCTCTTCGCCCCACATCCACAGCACCATTACCACCCGCCGCTTGATGGCCGATGTGCTGCTGGCACTTCTGCCGGCTGCCTTGGCGGGAATCTATTTTTTCGGCCTGCGGGCGCTGGGGATGATGGCCGTGTCCGTGGCTACCTGTCTGGCATCTGAAGCGCTGTGCTGTGTTGTGGCCCGGCGACATGGTGCCCTCTCCGATGGCTCCGCGGCAGTGACCGGCCTGCTGCTGGCGCTGACACTTCCGGCGTCGGCGCCTTATTGGGTGGCAGCCGTGGGCGGTGTCTTTGCCATCGTAGTGGTCAAGGCTTTGTTTGGGGGCCTGGGACAAAATCTTTTCAATCCTGCACTGGCGGCGCGGGCGTTTTTGATGCTGCTGTTTCCTGCCAGCCTCACCCGTTTTGCTGCGGTCGGCGTACGGCTGCCCGCAGCGGCTATGTCGGTGGATGTGGTGGCCTCGGCCACACCGCTGCATTATATGGTCATGCCGCAGCTGCCGGAGCTGTCCCTTCTCGACGCATTTTTGGGGAATATGCCCGGCTGTATCGGCGAGGTGTCGGCGCTGGCACTCTTGCTGGGCGGGGCGTATCTGCTGGCGCGCAAGGTTATCACCTGGCAGATCCCCGTGGGTTACCTGGCTACGGTTGCGCTGCTTACCCTGGTTTTTCCCAAGGGAAGCCAGCCCTTCGCATGGATGGGATATGAACTTCTCTGCGGCGGTCTGATCCTCGGCGCTCTGTTCATGGCCACCGACTATGCCACCTCGCCGGTGACGCCCTTGGGTCAGCTGGTCTACGGCATGGGCTGCGGGGTGTTGACAGTGGTATTGCGTTACTTCGGCCTCTTCCCGGAGGGTGTGACCTATGCCATTTTGCTGATGAATGCCTGCGCCTGGGACTTTGATCGAATTCTACCCCCAAAGCGCTTCTTGATGAAGAGGGGAGGGCGTGGGCAGTGAAAAAATGGGCCTTCTTTCTGCCGGCTGCGGCCACGCTATTGCTGGCTGCAGCACTCTATGCTTCGGCTGTAGCACTTTTGCCGGTGTCGGAGCAAAACCGCCTAGCCGATCTCAATGAGACCCTGACCACGCTTCTGCCCGGTTCGTCGCAGTTCTCGGTGGAGCCTTACAGCGGAGAGGATGGGACAATTGTCGCTGCCTACCGCGGTGAAACTGGTTACGTTGTTGAGACGGTCACAGCGGGCTATGCCGGAGACATTACCCTCCTGGTGGGCGTGGATGACGGCGGCACTGTTACCGGTGTGGTAGTGCGCGATCTGCAGGAGACCTTTGGACTGGGTCGGAGGGCCATGGTTGACGTTCCCTTTTTAACGCAGCTGCTTTTTGACTATGATACCCTCACCGTGGGGGAGAATGTGGATGCCCTCACCGGCGCGACAGTGACTTCTAAGGCGCTGGTGCGGGCAGTCAACGCGGCCAAAGCCTTTGTAACCGGCGCGGATATCTCCTCCGGCGCCACTACGTGGGGAGGCTGAAACCATGAAAAAGGAACTGACGTTATATTTTCTCCTGCCGTTGGTTACGGCTGCGGCATGTTTCATGGAGCTTTTGCTGGATGCCTTTGCACCGGCGGCAATTTTGCCCCATCGGGATCTGATGTGGATTGTGGTGGTAACCCTGATCACCCTGGTGCTGGAGCGCTATTTGGGCGGCGGCGCCAAGCGCTGCTGGCCTCTGGTGGCGGCCTACGGCCTTTTGAGCTTCTCGCTGTTGCCATGGGCCTGCGGCTTCCTCTGGGGTTGGGCGCTACTGCGCTTTGCGCTCACCGGCGGCGTGGCTTTCACGGTGCTGACTGCGCTCTATACCATTCTCACTGACCGCCTCTCAGCTACCAAGGCCACGCCCCTGGCTCCGGCCCTGGCCGGATTCCTGCTGTTTCTTGCCCTCCAGGGTACCATGGGCATGGTGATTTGATTGCAATTTTGCCGGCTGTGGGGTGAAGCATGAGCAGACCATTGCCGGGGGATGAGAAATATCATGGTTGCGCCGAGGAATACGCAGAAAAGAGCGCGTGTGTCATAGAATATATTTAATGTTTATAGCTAAAAAGCCCCGCAGTCCGATGATGGACTGCGGGGCAAGGTCTTTGTGACACAAAAAGGAAGCGCCGTGGCTGCTCCGAAAATCAATAATACTTGTTCGCCAACTCGTTGGTGATGTCGAGATGGTAACGGACAGCCTCGTAGGCGTCAAAGGAGCGGCCGGATTCGATGGCTTCGATGATACGTCGATGCTCCTTGCAGGCGTC
>CALXCW010000110.1 GCA_944386905.1 uncultured Oscillospiraceae bacterium | reverse complement strand
CCGGCCATGATTATCTCCGCGCTGCTGGTGCTTCTGCCCATTGCCCTGGTCGTGCTGGTGGTCATGGCCTTGGTGGGGAAATGGGCCATGCATCTATAAAAGGACATGACCTGCCACAGGCTTACAACCAGGAAACTGGCCGCAGTATGATGCTGCGGCCAGTTTTTTGCATGTTTGGCGATGGCGGAAAGCCGGAGGCTTGGGAAAATTCGGATCCCCTCCGGCCCGGCCCAAAGGCTCCCCTTGGGAAAGGGGAGCTGGCTCGCGGAGCGAGACTGAGGGGATCGAACGTTCCGGGCTTGCGCCAGGCGCGATCCCCTCCGGCCCGGCTACGCCGTGCCACCTCCCCTTTAAAAAGGGGAGGCTTTCCGGGCTTGCACCAGGCACGATCCCCTCCGGCCCGCCACCTCCTTACGCGCCAAGGGGAGACTATCGTTTCGGCCATGCTCTGCGCCCTTGAATCTCTGCCGGAGAAATTTTTGAATTTTCCCAAAACTTTGCGATTTTTCCTTGTCAAACGGCCCGTTTTGGGATACCATAGTGGTACGGAAATCCATAGGAGGTGTGTTACATGAACAACCGTACCAAGCTCACCATTCTCATCGGCGCGGTGGCGGCGGTCATCAGCGCGCTGGTGCTCATTGTGGTCTTTTGGGACAAGCTGCTGTCCCTGTGCCCCTGCCGGAAGGATGAGGATGCGGACTACGACGACGAACTCTCCGATTACGCCGACTTGAACGAGGGCTAATGCGCCCCCTTTCGCCTCCCCGTCGGCGCACCGCCCCGGGGAGGCCCATTTTTGTCCGGAGGTATCGCTTATGTTCACCCCCCTTGCCCCCTGCCATCGGGAGGATTACCTTCGCATGGCCGAGGCGTTTTACCACTCCGACGCCGTGGATCACGCCGTCCCTCCCAGCCACTTCTCCGCCGCCTTCGACGCCCTGGTGGCGGGCTCTCCCTACCTCTCCGGCTTTGCCCTGACCCAGGACGGGCAGGTCGCCGGATATGCGCTTTTGATGAAAACCTGGTCGCAGGAGGCCGGCGGCCTCACGGTGTGGGTGGATGAGCTCTACGTGGAGCCCCTCTTTCGCGGCCACGGCCTGGGCCGGGAATTTCTCGAGGCTCTGCCCCGCCTCTTCCCCGAGGCCGTCGCCTTCCGCCTGGAGCTGGCCCCCGACAACCACCGCGCCGAAAGTCTCTACGGGCGTTTGGGCTTCCAGCCCCTTGCTTACCGCCAGATGATACGGCAAATTGACCCTTGACGTGCCCCGCCCCCCTTGCTATAATAGATCGGATCTTGATAGGCTTTCGCCGGAAGGGAGACACCCATGGAACGATTTACGCCCACCACCCTCAACGCCGTCGGCACCGACGCCTCGTTGGCCCAGGCGTTTCTCTCTTTTCTTCCCAGCGGCGGCTCTTATACCGTGTTACCCGGTTTCGCGGATGTCCATGTACATCTGCGTGAGCCGGGCTTTTCTTATAAGGAGACCATGGCCTCCGGCACCCGCGCCGCCGCCGCCGGCGGCTACACCGCCGTGTGCGCCATGCCCAATTTAAATCCCGTCCCCGACTCCCTGGAGCATCTGGCCCAGGAGGAGGCGGCCATCGCCGCCGGGGCCGTGATCCCGGTGTACCCCTACGGCGCCATCACCGTGGGGGAAAAGGGCGAAACCCTGGCCGACCTCGCCGGTATGGCCGAGCGGGTCTGCGCCTTCTCCGACGACGGCCGGGGCGTCCAGTCCCGGGAGATGATGGAGCGGGCCATGACCGAGGCCAAGGCCCTGGGAAAGATCATCGCCGCCCACTGCGAGGACAATTCCCTCTTAAACGGCGGCTATATCCACGATGGCGCCTACGCCCGGGCCCACGGCCACAGGGGCATCTGCTCCGAGAGCGAGTGGCGGCCCATCGCCCGGGACTTGGAGCTGGCCGCCAAGACCGGCTGTCAATACCACGTCTGCCACATCAGCGCCAAGGAGAGCGTGGAGCTGATCCGCCAGGCCAAGAAGTCCGGCGTGGACGTGACCTGCGAGACGGGCCCGCACTACCTGGTGCTGGATGACAGCCTGCTGCAGGAGGACGGCCGGTTTAAGATGAACCCGCCCCTCAGGGACAAGGCCGACCGGGAGGCGCTGGTTGCGGGCCTCCTCGACGGCACCATCGACATGATCGCCACCGACCACGCCCCCCACAGCGCCGCGGAAAAGGCCAAGGGCCTTGCCGGCTCGGCCATGGGCGTGGTGGGGCTGGAGACGGCCTTCCCGGTGGTCTACACCCACCTGGTGCGCCCCGGCCTTCTGACCCTGGAGCGGGCCGTGGCCCTTCTGAGCGAAACCCCCCGCCGCCGCTTCGGCCTTTCCTCCGACGCGGGCTTCTCGGTGTGGGATCTCACGGCGCGCCGGGTGGTGGATCCCGCCGCCTTCCAGAGCCTGGGCCGAGCCACCCCCTTCGCCGGGATGGAGGTCTGGGGAAAATGTATGCTCACAGTCTGCGGCGGCCAAGTGGTCTGGCAGGCGGAAAGGAGTTAACATGCAGCAGATTTGTACCGTATTGGAAAACACGCCCCTCACCGCCTCGGTCTGGCGGATGCGCCTGGGGGCCGACACCGCCGCCGTCACCGCGCCGGGCCAGTTTGTGAATGTGAAGCTCCCCGGGTTCTACCTCCGCCGCCCCATCTCCATCTGCGACTTCGAAGAAGGCTCCCTGACCCTTCTCTATAAGGTCGTGGGCCGGGGCACCGACGCCATGACCCGCATCCACCCCCGCCACCGCCTGGACGTGCTGGTGGGCCTGGGCAACGGCTACGACCTCTCTAAGTCCGGCCAGACGCCCCTCCTGGTGGGCGGCGGCGTGGGCGTCCCGCCCCTCTACGGCCTGTGCAAGGCCCTCTTGGCCCGGGGCAAGGCCCCCCAGGTGATCCTGGGGTTCAACACCCGGGAGGAGATCTTCTACGAGGCGGAATTTCAGGCCCTGGGCGTCCCCGTCTATGTCACCACCGTGGATGGCTCCTACGGCCAAAGGGGCTTCGTCACCGACGTGATGAAAGACCTCTCCTATACCTACTTCTACACCTGCGGCCCTTTGCCCATGTTCCGGGCCATCGAAAAAACCGCCCGGACTTCGGGGCAGTACAGCTTCGAAGAGCGCATGGGCTGCGGCTTCGGCGCGTGCATGGGCTGCTCCATCGAGACGAAATCCGGCGCCAAGCGGGTGTGCAAGGACGGGCCGGTCTTTGAACGGGAGGAGATTATATGGTAAATACCCAAGTGACCCTCTGCGGGATCGCCCTGGAGAACCCCGTGATCCCCGCCAGCGGCACCTTCGGCTTCGGCCGGGAGTTCGCCGCCCTCTACGACATCAACTGCCTGGGCACCTTCTCCTTCAAGGGCACCACCCTGCATCCCCGGTTCGGCAACCCCACCCCCCGAATCGCCGAGTGCGCGGCGGGAATGCTCAACGCCGTGGGCCTGCAAAATCCCGGCGTGGAGCACGTCAAGGCCGTGGAGCTGCCTGCCCTGGCGCAGATTTTCCACAAGCCTGTCATGGCCAACGTCTCGGGCTTCTCCGTGGCCGAGTACGTCAGCGTGGTGGAGCAGCTCACCGACGAGCCCCAGATCGGCTGGTTCGAGGTGAATATCTCCTGCCCCAACGTCCACGGCGGCGGCATGAGCTTCGGCACCAGCCCCGCCGCGGCCGAGGAGGTCACCCGGGCCGTCCGCGCCGTGACGAAGAAGCCGCTCATCGTGAAGCTCTCGCCCAACGTCACCGACATCGCCGCCATCGCCCGGGCCTGCGAGGCCGGCGGCGCCGACGGTGTGAGCCTCATCAACACCCTTCTGGGCATGCGCTTGAACCTGCGCACCCGCAAGCCCCTCCTGGCCAACACCACCGGCGGGCTCTCGGGCCCGGCGCTGCTGCCGTTGGCCGTTCGGATGGTCTACCAGGTCTATGAGGCGGTCAAGATCCCCATTGTGGGCATGGGCGGCGTCAGCTCCGCCGAGGATGTGCTGGAGCTGATGATGGCCGGCGCCACGGCGGTGGAGGTGGGCGCGGCCAACCTGGTCGATCCCTACGCCAGTGAAAAAATTGTGAAAGCACTGCCCCAGGTGATGGAGCAGTATGGCATTGCGCGCCTCGCCGACATCATCGGCGCGGCCCACAGATAAGGAGGAAGTTATGGGAAAAGACGTCATCATTGCCTGTGATTTTGCCAGCCGGGAGGCCACCTTGCAGTTTCTCGACCGGTTCACCGGCAAAAAGCCCTTCATCAAGATCGGCATGGAACTCTACTATGCCGAAGGCCCCCAGATCGTCCGGGACTTGAAGGCCCGGGGCCACAAGATCTTCCTGGATTTGAAGCTCCACGACATCCCCAACACCGTGAAGAAGGCCATGGCGGTCTTGTCGCGGCTGGATGTGGACATGACCAACCTCCACGCCGCCGGCACCCGGGCCATGATGGAGGCGGCCCTGGAGGGCCTGACGCGGCCCGACGGCACCCGGCCGCTGCTCATCGCCGTGACCCAGCTGACCTCCACCAGCCCCGAGGCCATGGAGAAAGATCTCCTGATCGAAAAGCCCATGGAGCAGGTGGTGATGCACTACGCCAAGACCGCCGCGGCATCGGGCCTGGACGGCGTGGTCTGCTCGCCCCTGGAGGCCGAGGCCGTCCACGGCGCCTGCGGCAAGGGATTTTTGACCGTGACGCCCGGCGTGCGCTTCGCCGACGGCGACAAGGGCGACCAGGTGCGGGTGATGACCCCGGCCCAGGCCAAGGCCATCGGCTCGGACTACATCGTGGTCGGCCGCCCCATCACCGCTGCCTCTGACCCGGTGGCCGCCTACGAGCGCTGCCTTTCCGAGTTCGTGGGGTAACGTCCCGTCCATGCCGCAGGGGCGGCCTGCATGGCCGCCCGCAGCACCGTTCGTCCATCGTGAATAAGCTGCGGCAGCGCCGCAAAGGAGGATACAAATGGAAAATGTCCAAACCGTGATCGCCAAGGATCTATTGAAAATCAAGGCCGTGTTCTTCCGCCCCTGGGAGCCCTTCACCTGGGCCAGCGGCATCAAGAGCCCGGTCTACTGCGACAACCGCCTGACCCTCACCGCCCCGGAGGTGCGCAACGACGTGGAAAACGCCCTGGCCGACCTGATCCGGGAGAAGTATCCCGATGTGGAAGTGCTCATGGGCACCTCCACCGCCGGCATCGCCCACGCGGCCATCGTGGGCCACATCCTGGGCCTGCCCATGGGCTACGTCCGCTCGGGCAAGAAGGATCACGGCCGTCAGAACCAGATCGAAGGCCGTCTGGAAAAGGGCCAGAAGGTGGTGGTGGTGGAGGATCTCATCTCCACCGGCGGCAGCTGCATCGAGGTGGTGAACATTCTCCGCGAGGCCGGGGCAAACGTCCTTGGCATCGTGAGCATCTTCACCTACGGCATGCAAAAGGGCCTGGATCGGCTCAAGGAGGCAAACGTGGAGAACACCAGCCTCACCAACTTCGACCACATCGCCGAAGTGGCCGCCCAGGAGGGCTATATCGAACCGGCCGACATTGCAAAACTCATCCAATTCCGCAACAACCCCTCGGACGAAAGCTGGATCGGAGGTAAATAATCCCATGAGAAGCATCATCGACATTCTGGACTTATCGGTACAAGAGCTGGACGAGCTGGTGGCCAAGGCCCAGGACATCATGGCCAATCCCCAGAAGTACGCCCACAAGTGCGAAGGCAAGAAGCTGGCCACCATGTTCTACGAGCCCTCCACCCGCACCCGCCTGTCCTTTGAGGCGGCCATGTACGAGCTGGGCGGCAACGTGCTGAGCGTGGCCAGCGCGGCCAGCTCCTCGGCGGCCAAGGGCGAGAGCGTGGCCGACACGGCGCGGATGATCAGCTGCTACGCCGACATCCTGGCCATGCGCCACCCCAAGGAGGGCGCGCCCCTGGTGGCCTCCCTCAACGCCACCATCCCCGTGGTCAACGCCGGCGACGGCGGCCACAACCATCCCACCCAGACCCTGGCCGACCTCTTGACCATCCACTGCGAGAAGGGCCGGTTTACCGACCTGACCATCGGATTGTGCGGCGACCTCAAGTTCGGCCGCACGGTGCACTCCCTGATCGCCGCCATGTGCCGCTACAGCGGGGTCAAGTTCGTGCTCATCGCCCCCGAGGAGCTCAAGCTCCCCGGCTACGTCAAGACCCAGCACATCCTCCCCAGCGGCCACGAATTTGTGGAGACCACCGACCTGGAG
>CALXCW010000109.1 GCA_944386905.1 uncultured Oscillospiraceae bacterium | reverse complement strand
AGGGGGCTCTTTGCCCCCCGCACACACCCCCTGCTGCTCTGTCCCGAGCGCCAGTAGCAAGGTTTCTCAACAGTCTGACCGCTGCCATTCCGGCAGCGGTATTTTTTTGTCCCAGCAGGCCATTTCCCCGCTGCTCCGTTCCAGAGGCCTTCGGCACGATTTGGGGACAGCCCCTGTGTCCTACGGCAGTACGAAGGCGCCCTCGTGCTGCGTCCGGCCGGAATCGGCCAGGAACCACTGGATCTTCCCCGGCACCTGCCGGCGCGTCATGGCCGCGTCCCACTGCATCAGGCTCTCCGGCTCGATGGCGATGGTCAGCGTCTGCGCCTCTCCGGGCGCCAGGCGGCACTTTGCAAAGCCGCAGAGCTGGCGCACCCGGCTGGTCACCACGCCTTGGGTGCGGTGCAGATAGAGCTGGGGCACCGCCCAGCCGGGACGGGCGCCGGTGTTGCGCACCTGGAAGGTCAGCGCCGGAGTGTGGGCCGTGGGCGCCTCCAGGACGGTATAGGCAAAGGTGGTGTAGCTCAGGCCGCAGCCGAAGCCGTAGCGGGGCGGCTGGGCGTTATAATAGGCGCCGGGGCGGTAGGAGTCCTTGGCATTGTAGTAAACCGGCAGCTGCCCCACGGAATCCGGCAGCGACACGCTCAGCCGCCCCGCAGGTTCTATCTGCCCCGTGAGCACCTTGGCCACCGCCTCACCGCCGGTGAGGCCGGGGTAGAAGCAGCAGAGGATGGCGTCGCTCACCGCGTCGATCTCCCCCATCTCATAGGGGCGGCCGCCCAGCAGCACGGTAATCACCCGCTTGCCCGCGGCCTTGAGGGCGCGCAGCAGCGGAAGCTGGCCGCCGGGGAGGCGGAGGTGGCAATCGTCCACATTCTCTCCGCAGTCCATGGTGAGCGCCGTCTGGCGCTTCAGGGCGCCGTTGGCGTCGAACTCGCCGCCGGCGAAGCGGCTGGAGGAGCCGCCCACCACGGCCACCACCGTATCGCAGTCGGCCACCGCCGCCAACGCCGCCTGCTCCATGGCGCAGTCCCGGGCAAAGAGGGGGCAGCCGGGGTGGTATATCAGCCGCCCGCCCCACAGCGCCGCCAGCCCCTGGCGCACGGTGGTGCCTGTCTCGGGGCGCACAGGGGGCGTATAGTCCCCCAGCTGGTGGTAGAGGGCGTCGGCGTTGGGCCCCACCAGGCCCAGGGGGGTCTCGCCGGAAAGGGGCAGGAGATCCCCGGAATTTTTCAGCAGCACCAGGCTGTGCTCGGCCAGGGTCTTGACCTGGGGATAGGCCTGGGGCGTATAGCGCTGATAGTCCGCCGTCTCGGGGAGATAGGGCCGCTCAAAGAGTCCCCGGCGGAACTTGACCGTGAGCACCCGCAGCGCGGCCTCGTCGATGCGCCCTTCGTCCACCAGTCCCCGCGCCACGGCCTCCTCCAGCCGCTGGAACCCCGTGTCCCAGAGGCCCATATCCACGCCGGCACCCAGGGCCAGGGCGCCGGAGGCGGTGCGCTCGCCGGTGACGGCGTCCAGCTGGTCAATGGCCACGCCGTCGGACATCACAAAGCCCCGGAAGCCGTACTCGCCTCGGAGGAGATCGGTGAGAAGCCAGCGGTTGCCGTGGCAGTAGACGCCGTCGATCTCATTGTAGGCGGCCATAAAGGCCGCCGCACCGGCCCGGACGCAGGCTTCCACCGGCGGCAGGTGGATCTCTCGCAGCTCCCGCATGCCGATGCGCGCGGCGCTGGCATTGACGCCGCCGGTGGTCTCCCCCTGGGCGCACAGGTGCTTGGCCACCACGTCCACACCCTGGCTCTGGATGCCCCGCACCGCGGCGGCGGCCATCTGGGCGGCCAAATAGGGATCCTCGCCGAAGCACTCCTCGCTGCGCCCCCACCGGGGATCGCGCAGCACATCCAGCGCCGACACCAGCGCCAGGTCGATGCCCATGGCCTGCAGCTGCCGGCCGCAGACCGCCTCCGCCGCCTCCAAAAGCGCCGGGGAGAAGGTGCAGCCGCAGGCCAGATTCACCGGCAGAAGATAGCCGTCCAGCGCCTGATGGCCGTGGGGGCTCTCGCTGCTGAAGAGCACCGGGATCCCCAGGCGGGAGTGCTCGAGCACATACCGCTGCACCTGGTTGCGGGCCCGCACCGCCAGAACGCCCGGGAGGCCCGTTTCAAAGTTCCTGCCTGACCAGGGGTCGGCGCGGTGGAGGCCATAGAGCGCGCCCAGGCCGCCGTAGCGCGCCACCTCATCCCGAAACTCCCGGGTGAGGGTGATCTCTTCGCCCTCCCGGCGGTAGCAGGCAAAGCCATAGAGCCGCTGGGTCAGCTGCCCCACCTTCTCCCGCAGCGTCATATGGCGCAGCAGATCCGCCGCGCGGAGCTCGGGAGCCAGGGTACTGTCTTGATATCGCTCCATAGGTTCCTCCCTTCCCGTGCAGACGGATGGGCGGGGTCGCGCCCCGCCCATCGGATGATTACCGCAGCAAAATGGTCATAATTTCGTAGGGCTTGATGGTGAAGGTCACCTGGCCGTCCACCACCGGCAGCTCTGCCTCAATCTCCTCGAGGAGATTGGTGCTGTAGGCACGGGTGACGCCGGCGGGCACGGTTAGGGTCGCCTTGGTGCGGGCATTCTCGCACTCATACAGGCGCAGCACGGTGCCGTTGCCGTCCTCGGCCTCCTTGACGGTCTCCAGGATCACGTTGGCCTTGTCTACGGCGGCAAAGCGCCGCAGCGTGCCCGGCTGTCCCGCCGCCACCACGTAGGCGGGCTGGTTGAGCTTGTAGCTCTCCGCCACGGTGCCGGCCTGCTTCCAGGTCTCGCCATGGGGGAAGAGGGCATAGGTAAAGGTATGCACTTCCACGTCGGCGTTGGGGTTGGGCTCCACGCCGCTCTTGAGCAGGGTCAGGCCGATGACGCCGTTGCGGACGCTGTGGCCGTATTTGCAGTCGTTGAGCAGGCTCACGCCGTAGTGCCCTTCGGAAAAGTCCATCCACTTCTGGGCGCAGGACTCAAAGCGCGCCTTGTCCCAGGAGGTGTTGGTGTGTACTTTGCGGGTGACGTTGCCGAACTGCACCTCAAAGGTGGCCTCGTCGGCGTGGATATCCACGGGGAACTCGGCCTTGAGCAGATGCTGGTGCAGCTTCCAGTCCACCATGGTCTCGAAATCGATGCGGCGGGTGTCGGCATAGAAGTGGATCTTCTGATGGATGGTGCAGCCGCAGAATTGATAGGTGAGCGCCAAAGTGGTGCACACGGGGCCGTCGGTCACCCACTGCATCTCCGTCAGCTCTTCCACCGGCCAGGACTTCTCGGTGTAGAACATGTCGATGTCCCAGTTGTCGTAGTAGATGGGCTTATCCTCATAGACCCGCAGCTCGTTGGCCTTCTTCCCCGGCTGCACCAGCTCGCGGTCGAACGCCTTGTCGAAGAGGGAGACGATTCGGCCCTGCGCGTCCAGCGCCACGGAGTAGAAGGGCGTCTCCAGGTGGAGGCTGTCGCGATGGACAAAGGGACTTGCCGCCGCCGTCTCGGCCGCCGCCAGGGTCTTATAGCCCTTGGATGGCAGGTTTTTGAGGTACGCCACAGCGCCGTCGGGGGTCTGCTGGACGGGATAGACGGCGCCGGTCTCATCCTGGAGGGCCGTAGCCTTCAGCGCGCCCAGGCGCACCACGTCGTCGCGGTCAAAGCCCAGGGTGTTGAACACGGTGACGCCGTCGCCGTGGCCGGCCAGCTTCTCCAGGCGCTGCCGGATCATTTCGCCGGCCTCCCGGGCCAGCTGTTCATATTCGGTCTTGGTCACATCGTAGACCTCGGCAATGGAGCTGCCGGGGAGAATGTCGTGGAACTGGTTGAGCAGGAGGATATCCCGCCACAGCCGGGTGTCCTCCGCCAGCGGATAGTCCCCGGCCAGAACGCCCAGCAGCTCCAGATCCATCATCAGCAGCTCGCTCTTGCGGTTGCCCTTCTTATTCCGGGCCATGGAGGTATAGGTGCCCCGGTGGTACTCAAAGTAGAACTCGCCCTCCCAGGTCTCCAGGCGGCGGTTGTCCTTGACCCGGGCGTTGAGCTCGTCGAAGTAGACCCGGGCCGTCTCCTGGCGCACCTTGGGAATGCCCCGGATGCCCCGCTCCATGCGCACGGAGGTCTCCAGCATCTCCCGGGTGGGGCCGCCGCCGCCGTCGCCGAAGCCATAGGAAATCAGGATATCGTTGTTGATCTCCTTGTCCTGGTAGCGCTCCCAGCCGCCCATGATGGAATCGGGATGGAGGGTGCCGTTGTAGGTGGTGAAGAAGCTCTCCTTGGGGTTCTGTCCGATGCCCACGGTGGTGATGAGGTGGGTGAGCACCTCGCTGCCGTCGATGCCCCGCCAGATAAAGGTGTCGTTGGGGATGCGGTTGATCTGGTTCCAGGCCAGCTTGGTGGTCATAAAATAGTCGATGCCGGACTTCTTCATAATCTGGGGCAGCGCGCCGGAGTAGCCGAACACGTCGGGCAGCCAGAGAATCTTGTTGTCCTGGCCGAACTCCTCGCGGAAAAAGCGCTTGCCATGGAGGAACTGCCGCACCAGGGATTCACCGGAGGTGAGGTTGCAGTCGGCCTCCAGCCACATGCCGCCCTCGGTCTCCCAGCGGCCCTCGGCCACGCGCCGGCGGATCTTCTCAAAGAGCTCGGGATAGCGCTGCTTGAGGAAGTAGTAGAGCACCGGCTGGCTGGACATGAACTTATAGCTGGGGAATTCCTCCATCAGCTTGAGCACCGTGGCAAAGGAGCGCACCACCTTTTCCCGGGTCTGGGCCACCGTCCACCACCAGGCCACGTCGATGTGGGTGTGGCCGATGCAGGTGGCCACCACGTCGTCCCAGCCGCCCATCTGCTCGTAGAGATTGCGGGTGATGTAGGCCTGAGCCCGCTCCAAAGAGGCATAGAACGCCGGGGAATAGGGCACGCGCATGTCCAGAAGATTGATGGTGTCGTTCAGAACGGTCTGGAGATCCAGGCGGGTCTTGCTGTCCTGCCCCAGGCGGGGGAAGGCCCACAGCGGCACCTGAAGATCGTAGTACAGGCGGTTGATGGCCTCATCCAGCACGTAGAGGTCGGCCAGGAAGGAAAACTCCCGGTGGAGCGTGCCGGTATAGGCCTGGATGTCGATGGCCATGGTCTCGCCGCCCTGGGCGCGCTGGCGCAGCAGCACCTCGCGGTGGTTCATGTCGGCGCCCTGCACCACTTCTCCATTGACAAAAACCAGGAACTGCGGATTTTTGCCGTCGTCCCACTCCTCAATCTGGGTGCGGATTTTCAGCCAGACGGACTTGCCGTCCATCTCCGGGGGAATGGTGATCCGGCTGCGGAACCAATAGTGATTGCCGGGGATGCCGTGGAAGTCGCTGTGCTGCCCGGTAAATTTGCCCTCGAACTGGTCGGTGCCGGCATAGTGGGCGTACCAGTGCATATGCTGGCAGTCAAAGGGCGCCCAGGCCGGCTGGGCGGCATCGGCCTGCGCGGGGCGGAAGAATTGACCGGGCTTGTATTCCCAGTCCGGCAGGGGACGGCTGTCGCGGAAGCGGAGCATTTGCAGCTGATTGCAGATGACCTGGATTCGTTGATCGATAAAGTACATACGCATTACCTCACAATCGCGTCTGGAAGTGCGGCGAGTCTGTTCGCAGGACAGATTCTCCGATGCAGTTCGGATATCATACATCAGAAAATCTGCCTTGTGAATAGCATAAACGATACACTATATGCTATTTTTACCACTCCGAAACAAGAGATGTTCGGCAGCTTTCCCCTCCTGTCTCCATGGCGCCGCAGAGGGGGTTTTCGCGCCGGCCGCGCCGCCGCAGGCAGCGGGCATGCCGGGCGGCGGCGCAGAGGATATTCTCCAAAAAAGTGGGAGCCAGCAGGTGGCTCCCACAATGGAATTGTTTCAGCTTAGCCGGCGAGGTAGGCGTCAAACTGCGCCTGAGCCTCAGCCAGGATATCGTCAAAGCCGTCGGCGCGGAGCGTATCCATCATCTCAGGGATGATCTGGTCGGGATCACCGGCGCCGGTCATGATGAGGCCCTTGTAGGTCATCCAGGTGGCGGTGCAGGCAGCCAGCTGATCCTTGACGTTGGTGGTGTCGAAGTAGAAGCCCAGGGCGGGAGAAGCCACGGCGTTCTCATTCTGCGCTCTGATTTCCTCTCTCTGATCGCCCACCGTGCCGGACTCAGGGCTCATCACCATGGTGCTGCCCTGGGTGTAGGAGGCAGCGGTCCAGTCCTGATTGAGGCGCTTGACCTTCTGGATGCCGTCTTCCT
>CALXCW010000108.1 GCA_944386905.1 uncultured Oscillospiraceae bacterium | reverse complement strand
GTGGCCCCGGCACCAGCAAGTTCTGCAAAGGAGTCATACACACCCACAGCCCCGAGAAACACGCCGGCCACCACATATAGCACCAGGATTCGTGCCGGCGTGAGCTTGGTCTTGTCGATGAGAATTTGTCCCAGGGCACACAGCAGCCCACCGAAGAAAAATGCTTTGAGAAACTCCATGGCAATTACCTCGCATCCCGGATAGCTACGGCATGGCAGATTCCTGGGATGGACTCTCCCTGCTGGGTGGTGAGAGGTGAGAGCAGGGCGCCGGTGCCGCAGAACAAAATGTTGTGATATTCTCCCTTGGCCATCCGCCGCAGCAGATAGCCGCAGAGTACGACGGCCGAACAGCCGCAGCCGGAGCCGCCGGCGTGTACGTCCTGACGCTTCAGATCATAGATCATGGTGCCGCAGTCGCGGTAGTGCGGCAAGGTCACGCCGTCACGTTGGAAAAGTTCCTGAAGAATCTCTTCGCCTACCGCGCCCAGGTCGCCGGTGACGATCAAGTCGTAGTCCTCAGGGCTCAGATGCAGATCGTCGAAGTGGGCGCGGAGGGTTGTATAGGCCGCCGGCGCCATGGCAGCGCCCATGTTGGAAGCATCCTTGATGCCATAGTCCACCACAGTACCCATGGTGGCAGCGTGGAGAAAGGGCCCCTTTTCGTGCTGCCCCAGCAGCACGCAGCCAGCACCGGTAACCGTCCATTGGGCGGTGGGCGTGCGTTGACCGCCGTAGTTCAACGGGAAACGATATTGGCGCTCGGCAGTGGCAAAGTGGGAAGAGCTCATGGCCGCTGCTGTGGACACGTATCCCCCGTTGACTGCCATCCCCGCCAGCAGCAGCGATTCAGCCATGGTGGAACAGGCGCCGTAAAGCCCCAGGAAGGGAACATGGGTGTCGCGCACGGCGAAACTGGTACTGACACACTGATTGAGCAGATCGCCGCCGAAGATAGCGCCCAGCGCTTCATCATGCAGTCCTGCTTTGCGCTTGGCAGTTTCCAGGGCAAGTGCCTGCATTTTTTGCTCGGCCTTCTCCCAGGAGCGCTGGCGAAAACGGGTGTCCTGAGAGGTGTCGTCAAAATAGGCAGCCAGAGGGCCTTCATGCTCCTTTTTGCCGCCGATCGCGCCGTAGGATAAGAGAGCGGGGCGGCGGTCAAAGATGATGCTCTGCCGGCCCCGATGCAGTGTAGCCATAGCATCGCTCCTTTTTCCATAGTATGACCCGTTTTTTCTGGATTATTGCCTGCGTGGTTTCAGTTGTATCTGGAGGCGGTTTGTGGTACAATCGGTGTCAATGGGGTGATTTTTTGCAGATTGGAACGATGACAGTGAAGGGCGGTGTGGTACTTGCGCCCATGGCCGGCGTGACGGATCTGGCCTTTCGTACTGTGTGCGCCCAGTTGGGTGCGGCAGTGACGGTGACGGAGATGGTTTCCTCCCGGGCGCTGGTCTATCAAGATAAGAAAAGCATCGGCCTGCTGAAAAAGACGCCGGTCGGTCTGTGCGGTGCGCAGATTTTTGGAAACGATCCGGCGATGATGGCCCAGGCAGCCCAGCTGGCGCTCGCCCATTCGGGCTGCGATTTTATCGATCTCAATATGGGCTGTCCCATGCCCAAAATCGTGAACAATGGAGACGGCAGCGCCTTAATGAAAAATCCCACGCTGGCTGGCGAGATCGTGAGCGCTGTCAGAGAGGCTGTGACTGTGCCGGTGACGGTGAAAACACGCTTGGGCTGGGATCGCGGCAGCATCAATGTGGTGGAATTTGCCCAGGTATTGGAGCGCAGCGGGGCCGCTGCGATTACTGTCCACGGGCGCACGCGCTCCATGCTCTATTCCGGCGTGGCGGACTATGATACCATCCGCGCGGTGAAAGAAGCTGTATCCATCCCAGTCATTGCCAATGGCGATATTTACAATGGCGCCGGGGCGGTACGCTGCAAGAACCGTACCAAAGCGGATCTTCTGATGGTGGGCCGGGGCGCCTTCGGTGACCCATGGATCTTCCAGCAGGTGAACGCTGCCTTGGCCGGCGAGACGCTGCCTGCTCGGCCACCTCTATCTGAGCGGATTGACCAGGCGGTGGCGCAGTTTGAACTGGCACAAGCGGACAAAGGCGAGCACATCGCCTGTCTGGAGGCACGCAAACACTTTGCCTGGTATCTCCGGGGCGTGGCACACAGCGCCTATTATAAAGCACAGATTTCCAACCTCTCCACCATGGAAGATATCTACCGCATCGCCGCTGGAATAAAGCGTGATCTGAGGTGACAACATGGAACAGGAACTTGCACTGATTCGCGCCATGCAGCGGGGCGATCAGGAGGCCTTTGCCAAGGTCTTGGCGGCCTATGAAAAGCAGGTCTACAATCTCTGCCTGCGCATGACGGCGAACCATGAGGATGCCGCCGACCTCACTCAGGAGGCGTTTATTAAGGTTTGGCGGGGCGTGGGTAACTATAAATTTGAATCCAGCTTTTCCACTTGGATTTACCGGCTGACCAGCAATGTCTGTATTGACTTTCTTCGCAGCAAAAAGCGCCGCCCCACCATTTCGCTCACCCAGGAGGAGGAGCAGGACGGTGCGGCGGAGCTGGAAGTGCCGGATGCAGCGCCGCTGCCGGAAGAGCAACTGCTCCAGCGGGAGCATCAGCGGGAGATTGCCGCGGCTATGGCACAGCTGGACGAAGAGTTCCGCATGATTTTGACACTCCGTGTTTTGGACGATCTCAGTTATGAACAGATTGCTGAAGTGATGGATCTCAAGGTGGGGACGGTAAAATCCCGCCTGGCTCGGGCGAGGACGAAACTCAAAAATATATTGACCAAAGACGGGAACAATTCCTTGGATAAAACGTCCAAATTATCAGAATACAGAGGAAGGGGGGAGCGCCAAGGTGACATGCGATGAAGCATTGGAGATGCTCAGCGCCCGGCTGGATGGGGAGATCACCCCAGAGGAAGCGGCGCAGCTGGCGGCACATTTAGATGAATGCGCCGAATGTCGGGCCGTGGAGGCCCAGCTTCAAATGACGGATGAGGAACTTCGTATGCTGTGGGAGGAGCCGCCTGCGGGGCTCTCCGAACAGATCATGCAGGCGGTCGCCCGGGAGGCTGCTGCCAAAAAGCATCGTCGGTGGAGCCGATGGGCCATGCCGGCTGTGGCTGCTGCGTTGGTTTTGCTGGTGAGCGGCACCTTTTTCTCAAGACTTGCGTTTCCATCAACCGATAGCGCCGCCATGGACACCGCAGTCAGTTCGGACTCGAACAGTTGTTCTCCGGTGCTGCGCAGCACCGAGGAGGAGAGCCAGCCTGAGATTTCTTCCTATGAAGCTGCTGCGGATGAAGGCGTTGCGACGGATGATTCCGCGGACGCGGCACCTGCGGAGACTGACAGTGTAACAGCGATTCAAGGCACTGCTCTGCAAGCGCTGCAAGACGGTCAGGTGCTGGCAGATTCGCGCCAAGCCATGGTGATCTGCCTGTCGGCGTGGGATTCCGCGCTGGACGGCCAGCCCCAAGAGCTCTGGGAGGAAGGCTGGGCCTTGGTGGAGCTGCCCGGCGCGGAAATCTTTGAAGCGCTTTGTGAGAGTGAACCCGATGCAGCGGTCTACTCGCCTGCCACCGGCGTGGTGGAGAGCTATCTGGCTCTGGCGCCGCTGGAGTCCTAGAGAAGCGCGGCAAAAAGCCGCCGTCTCCTTTGGAAGAGCCCAAGGGAGACGGCGGCTTTTTGCAGGATATGAGGTAAAATGCCCAAAATGATCGGGGGAAATATTATGAAAAATCGCCTTTGCCGGAGAGGATTGCACGGTGGTATAATAATACTGGACGGATATCGTGCGGAGATAGGAGGTACCATGCCCCAGATTGATGAATATGTAAAATATGGCGCAAATGGGATTTGCCGCGTGGCGGCTGTAGAACGGCTCAAGCTGGGGCCGCATATGGCACCGCGGGAGTATTATATTCTCAAGCCGGTACACCAGAATGACGCCAAGATCTATGTGCCGGTGGAAAACGAGACGTTGGTGCACCGGATGCGGCCCGTGCTGGGAGAAAAACAGGTGGAGGCGCTGCTGATGCAGCTGCGAGGCCGGGAGCTGGCCTGGATTGAAGATCGTCGACAGCGTGCTTGTGCATTTCAAGCGATTTTGGCGCGGCGCGAGCTAGGGGAACTGGTGCTGCTGGCGGGGTGCCTGTACCGCCACGGCAAGGCGGCGCCCCGGGGGCTGACGGCCTCCGATGAGCAGGTGCTGCGGCAAGTGGAAAAAATCGTAGAGCAGGAGCTGGCTTTTGTGCTGCGGCGCAGCAGCCGGAGTGTTCCGGACTATATCCGTGCACACCTTGGCCTGGCCGGGGAGGAAGCGACATGAACGAAGAGATATTCCGTTTTTTTGAGGGGCATATGCCGGTACTGCCCCTCTATGAAAGGCTGGAGCAGCAGCTGCAGCAGATGGTGGAACCTTTGGAGCTTCGGGTGAAAAAGAGCCAGATCTCTTTTTTCAGTCGGCGAATGTTTGGATGCGTTTCCTTTTTGCGGGTGCGGCCCAAGAAGGAATTACCCGAGAATTACCTGGTAGTGACCTTTGGGCTTGATCATCCGGTGTACGCACCGCGGATTGCGGTGACCACCGAACCCTATCCGGGCCGATGGACGCACCATGTGGTGCTTGCGCGAGAAGCGGAAATCGACGAAGAACTCCTGGGGTGGCTTCAAGAGGCAGCGGTGTTTGCCCAGATGAAATAATGGACAATACGGCCACCGGGCAGCACATAGACTGTCCGGTGGCCGCAGTTTTTTTGAAAGAGTTTACTGTGCCCAGTAGAAAGTTTGCAGTGTCTCGCCCTCCAGCAGGGTGTTGACAGCGTAGAGCAGATTGGCCACATCCCGACGGGTAATGGCATCAGCCTGAGAAGTGGACTCCAGCGAGATCCCGGCCGCGGAGAGGGCGGCCGTAGCTTCGGCAGCCCAGGTGGGCATGGCCTCATCATCCGTCTCCAGGAACACAGCTTGGGTGGAGGGGGCGGGAAGCTGGAGCACATTTTGCAGCATCACCGCTGCCTCGGCCCGTGACAGGGCGGCCTCAGGGCGAAATACCACGCCTGTGTCGGAATTGACGCCGGAGATCATGCCGTTGCCCAGAGCGGAGACAATATAAGGCTGCATCCAAACCGGGGTAGTGGCTTCGTCGGAGAAGCCGGAGGTGAGACCGGTCTCGTCGGCTTGGGCGTCGACCAGCTTCATCACCATCACCAGGAACTCGCCCCGGCTTACGGTGCGCTCAGGCTCAAAGCAGAGATTCCCGCCCACGGTGGCGCCGGTGAAGAGCCCGGCCTCCTTGAGCCACATGGCAGCGAAGGCGTCGGAATCATTTACCATGTCGGCGTAGGTGGTTTGGTCGGTGGGTTTGAGAATTTCAATGGATACCTTGGCAGGCTCCGAGGTGTTGCCGGCGTTGTCGGTGACGGTGTAGGTGAAGCTGTCTTTGCCCACCTTATTCTTTTCAGGTGTATAGGTGAAGGTACCGTCGCCGTGGAAGGTCACCGTGCCGCGTTTGGGCTCCTGCACCAGATCATAGGTGAGAACGTCACCTTCGGGGTCATTGGCCGAGAGGGTACCGGTGTTGGCCATATTTTTATACGTTTCCAAGGTACTGTCCTCCGCCGTGGGCGGCTGATCCTCCTTGGGCAGGATGGAGAGGGTGAGCTCCTTTGCACCGGTGATGGTGCCGTTGGCCAGGGTATAGTAGCCGATGGATACCTCCTGGGCTGTCACACAGCTTGCCTCCAGAGTCAGTTGGCTCAATGCCTCCACGGGCAGGGCGTCGCCGGCTTTGAGGACACGGCTGCCGTAGCGAACCTTGGCCAAGGTTTCGCTGGGGAGTGAGGTGAGGAAAATTCCGTTGTCCACGGACATGGTGGTAAAATCCTCGCGGGTAAAGCAGAATTGAACGGTGGGGTCTACTGTGCGCGCTTGAGCCGCTGCGGTGGGAGCAAGGGCAGTACAAACCAGCAAAGAGAGTGCGCCGAGCGCCACAGTATGTTTGCGTTTGTTCAACGTGACTACCTCCTTGAAATGAGTGTAGAGGTAGTGTTTACGAAAACTAGATTCTTATTCCAGAAGTTTAAACAGCCCTGGGACGGATATACCGGGCGCTGGAATCGGGGGCTGGACGCATGTGAATGCCGGAGACGACGCCCATGGCCATAAACATGGTAAAGACCGACGAACCACCATAGCTGACAAAGGGCAGGGTCAGGCCGATGACCGGTACCACCCCCAGGCATACGCCCACATTGATGACAATTTGGAACAAGAGCATGCCGGCAATACCCAC
>CALXCW010000107.1 GCA_944386905.1 uncultured Oscillospiraceae bacterium | reverse complement strand
GTAGGTCGGGGGTTCGAGTCCCTTCCGGCGTACCACAGCGCTCAGCTGAACCAAGTTTTGGTTCAGCTGATTTTTTTGGGCCGCCATGCCGAGAGAATCTCGGCGCGGCGGCCCCATTTCTTGGTTTACCCTTCTTCTACCAGGCGAAACTCCAGATATTCCTCCACGCTGCTATCCGTCCCGACATAGACGCGGAATACCCCCGGCTCGCTCTCAAACCGGTTTCTGGCAGTGTAGAAGCGGAGCATCTCCTCCGTGATGGTAAACTGCACATCTACCCGCTCCCCCGGCTGGAGCGATACCTTTTGAAAGCCCTTAAGTGCTTTCACTGGGCGGACGCGACTGCCCACCAGATCCTGCAGATAGAGCTGTACCACCTCAGTGCCCGCCACGGTGCCGGTATTTTCCAGCTTGGCATGAACCGTGATCATTTCCTTCTTTGTCATCTGCTTTGCCGACAGCGAAACCTCCGACAGAGTAAAAGTCGTATAGCTCAGGCCATAGCCAAAGGGATAGCGGGGCGCATTGGGGCAGTCGAGATACCGACTCGTGTATTCTGACGGGCCACCGGGCACCTGGGGCCGGCCCGTGGAATAGCCATTGTAGCACATGGGCTCCTGCCCCTCCGCAAAGGGAAATGCCATAGTGACCTTGCCCGAAGGGGATACCGAACCGCTGAGGACGTCTACAATGCCGTCGCCGCCCTCGGTGCCGGGCATCCAGCAAGCCAAGACCGCCTTGGCTTGCTCCGCCATTTCGCCGAGCACCAGCGGCCGCCCGGAGAAAAGCAATACCGCGATCCGGGGATTTTCCGCCGCCACAGCGGAGAAGAGTTTTTGCTGCACCTCCGGCAGCCGCAGCCAAACACGGCTGGCTGCTTCACCGGTCTGAAGTCGGTGCTCACCCAGGCATAGAACCACCGTGTCGGCCCATCGTGCCAGCTCCACTGCCTCGGCACATAGCCGCTGGTTTTCCAGTAGAAAGTCGTCGTTCCGGTAGACACCAAGGGCATGGCGGGTTCCGTTGTCCAGGAGCGTGGAACCCTGGGAAAACCGCACTTCCCACCCCGCCCGGACTGCCTGTGCTTTCACGGCGGCGCGGACGCTCCTGTTATCAGCCGCTTCGCCGGAGAATGACCAAGCGCTTCGAAGATCAGCGTCCTCCAGATAAGGCCCGATAAAAGCTATTTTCCCAGGCCGCAGCGGCAGAATGGCATCGTCATTTTTCAGCAGTACCAGGGATTGGGTCACCGCTCTACGCGCCAGAGCCCGATGTTCCTCAGTGCGTACCACTGCTTTCGCCTGCGTCTCGCTTGCGCCATGGTATGGATCTTCAAAAAGTCCCAGGGCATTTTTGAGTTTCAACACCCGCCGCACTGCCTCATCCAGCCTCGCCATGGGGATCGTGCCGTCCTCCACCAATCCAATCAGAGCTGCCGCATAGCTGCGGCCCTCCATATCGATGTCCACGCCGTTCTCCATGGCCACCCTGGCCGCATCGCGCAGATCTTCGCACAGGCCGTGACTGACCATCTCGTTGACGGCGCAGTAGTCGGAAATCAGAACGCCATCAAACCCCATCTCTCCTCGGAGAATATCGCGCATCAACCAAGCGTTTCCGGTACAGGGCAGACCATTATAGGTGTGGAAGCCCGTCATCACCATCTTGGCGCCTGCTTCGATTCCAGCCTGATAGGCCGGAAGATAGTATTCGCGCAGCGTATGCTCCGAAAGCTCCACATTCTGATAGTCCATCCCGGCCACCGCCGCACCGTAGCCCGCAAAATGCTTGACACAGGCGGCAATATGGTCTGGATTCCGGAGATCATCTCCCTGAAACCCTCGCACCATGGCCGCGGCCATTCGACCGTTGAGATAGGGATCCTCGCCGGTGGACTCCATGCACCTGCCCCACCGGGCGTCACGCACCAAATCCGCCATTGGCGCAAACGTCACATGGATGCCCTCGGCAGCAGCCTCCCGGGCCGCTACAGCGGCACATTCTTCCACCAGCTCCGGAGAAAAGGTCGCCCCCAACGCCAGCGGACAGGGAAAGACCGTCCGATGACCGTGGATCACGTCCAGCATAAAGAGCATGGGAATATGGTGGGGCTGGATGGCCATGGCTGCATCCTGGATCTTTTTGAGCTTATCCGCACCCCAGATACACAAGGTGCTGCCCGCCATCCCCAGTTCATGGGGAGTAATATGGTTTTGATCCAGCAAACCAGTGAGCACAGCATCGTCACTATAGTTGGCTCCCTGATACTGAATGAGCTGATAGACCTTTTCCTCTACGGAGAGATCCTGTAGCAGGGCTTCCAGATCTTGATCCTTCATCGTCGCTCCTCCCTTTTCGCCGAATCAGATTTCCATGGCAGTGACCATTTTACTCCACTCACAGTTCTCCACAATGGGATACGGCACATCACTGTCGCGGCCAAAATAAAGCTTCTCCGCCTCCAGCTCTTCCACCTGTTCCAGCCGCCCATCCAGGAAGTCCGCCAGCGTCTCTCCGGTGGCCTTGAGTCGCTGGATCAGGCCGCCGATACGAATTTCCAGCACTTCAAAGCCAAAGGGCTTGTTCTCTGTCATCCACTGGCGACGAAGCGCCGCCAGGAAATCCTCGGTCTTACGCACCAACGCGGCGCTCTCTGCCATCAATGCAGACAGCGCGCCCCGATCTCTGCGATCATAAGCTGTTTTCAAACGAACGCCGAAATCGCACTTGCTTGCAAGCACCACGGCCAACCTTTGAAGGGTCTCAAACGTCTGGGCCTCCCGCGGATTCTCCTCGGCTGCGCGGGCCATAACAGCAGCACAATCACGATAGTGTTCTGCGGTTCCGGGGGCAACATGACGATCAAAGAGCCCCAGCATGGGATCCTGATAGAAGAAATATTTGGCTGGGCCCGTGGAGAGCTTGCCGGGGGCGGGATTGTTGGGCACATAGTTGAGACGAGAAGCAGCCATCATTGCGGCGAAGTCCACGCCGGTCACGCACCGAAGTCGCGCAGTGAGCGTTTCCACGTCCACTGCCGCGGTGCCCCGATAGCAGACCTCGGCATAGAGTTGCAAAATTGGCAGTACCACCCACAGGCCGCATTCCGCTCCGTTGTCGCCCCAGGCTGTGACCATTACTCTGCGGATCCCCTTCTCCAAGCAACTGGAAAGCGCCAGGCGGCTGGCCAGCAGAGAGTGATCCAGCAGCGGCGCAAAGCCGCTCCAGCGCCAGGCGCCGCCGGCAAAGGCCACCTGATCCGAAAGGGTGAGATGCTCTTCCAGATTATGGTCGTACTTTTCCTTGTGTCGCGCATAGTAATCCCAGTACACCAGGGTGACACCCTGGGGAATCTTTCTGCGCACCTCGGCCACATGGGCCGCCCGCGCTTCTTCCGGCAGGCGGCGCAAATCCTTGATGAACATATCGCTCCACATCATCGGTTCAAGGCCATGACGGCGGCAAAGCTCCGTAACCTTGCCCAGATGTCGAAGCATGATGTCGCTACGATGCTCAAAGCCATGGCGCTCAAAATACTGTCCCTGTCCCAGTGCCTCAGCCTCATCCATACCCACGTGGATTTTTCGACTGCGGAAAGTGGCTGCACAGGTGGCAATCATCTCTCCAATCAGGGCGTATGTCTTATCCTCATCGCACAGCAGAATATCCCGGGTGTCATGGACATCTCGGAAGGTATCCCAGTGGAAGATGGCGTTGAGATGCGCCAAGGTCTGGATGCAAGGAATTACCTCAATGCCGAAGAGCGCTGCATAGTCGTCGATCTGCCGGAGCTCCATCTGGGTATAGCGGCCTCGGAGATAACCAAAGTAGGGATAGTTGGGGAGTTCATAGATGTCCTCCGTATAGAGCAAGAGCGCGTGATACCCCATCAGAGCCAGGCGTCGCAGAAGCTTCTTCACGGTTTCCACCGTCGGCACAGCATTTCTTGAGCAATCCACCATAAAGGAGAGCTCTTCAAAATGAGCTTGCTCTTCCAGTGCAAATTGCTCGACACGATGTTCCGAAATATAGCCCACCAGACGGCAAAAATGGGGCAAGGTGGGATAGCGAAGCGTCACATCCTGCCCCGCGATGGTAAGCGCGGCGGGCAACGTGCCGTCCTGAGAAATTTTCCACGACAACAAGTCTCTTTCCTCGATGGGCGTTGTCAGTTCCCGGTTGAGTTCAGCCAAAATCGTCTTATAACAAGCCATAATAGCCTCCTAATTTGCTGCAAGAAGGCACATACCGCAGAGAATAACGGTATGTGCCTTAGGAATTATTCCATGGTGATCTTAGCGCGGATGGTTTTTGTTCCGGTGAGAGCCTCGCTGTAGGCGTCTGGCTGGGAACCGCCAGCATAGAGGACAAATTCACCAGGCTCATAACACCGCTGACCATCTTCGGTGACAATGGTGAACATCTCCGCCGGAATCTCCACCTCAACCTTCACCTGCTGTCCGGCAGGCACCGACACATGTCGGAACGCGCACAGGCGGTACTTGGGTGTGGTCACAGATGCCTCCACGTCCTGGAGATAGAATTCTACCACCGTGTCAGAATCCATTTTCCCTACATTATTGACCGCCACACTGGCACTGACAGCTTCACCTGCCTTCACGGTAGGAGCCACTTCCAGTTTCTCATAGGAAAAACGGGTATAACTCAGGCCATATCCGAAGGGATACAACGGCTGGCCATCGAAATATTTATAGGTTCTGCCCGCCATGGCATAGTTGCAGAAGTCAGGCAAATCGTTATCGTTGCGGTAGAAAGTCACCGGCAGGCGACCACTGGGACTGTATTCGCCAAAGAGCAGGTCGGCCACTGCCTTGCCGCCCATGGCGCCGGGATACCAAGCCTGGATGATGGCCGCCGCGCCCTCATTGCCCTCGGCAAAGTCGATGGAACTACCGCTCAGGTTGACAATGATGAAGGGCGTCTTGTGCTCACAGAGTGTCGCCACCATCTTGCGCTGGCACAGCGGCAGATAGAGGTCGGCCTTGTCACCCTCCATGCCCTTGTCAAGCATCTCTTCGCCCTCTATGGTTTCGTCCAGGCCGGTGACCACGATCACAAGATCCGCCATATCGGCCATAGCCCGCACTTCTCCCAGCCGGTCGCCGTCGTAGCCGGGATCCTCCAACTTATACTCATAGAGGTGACTGCCCTCAGAGTAAAGGACGCGGCAGTCCGGCAGGGCAGCACGGATGGATTCAAGCACCGTATGGTACTGGTTGGCCGTGCCATGGTAATTTCCTTCGAGCGCCACAATGGAGTTGGCGTTGGGGCCCATCACAGCGACGCAGTGAAGATTTTCCTTCTTCAGCGGCAAGATGCCGTTATTCTTCAGCAGCACCAGGGATTCCCGGGCCATTTTTAGGTTGATGGAGCGGTTGTAATCGGTGTCCACATCCTTGAGATCCAAATGGTCAAAGGGGGTATGCGCATCGAACATGCCCAGCTTCATCCGGGTCGTCATCAGCTTTTCAGCAGCGTGGCGCACCTGCGACTCAGAAATCATGCCCTGCTCCACTGCCGTGAGAATATGCTCATAGGTACAGCCGCAGTTGAGGTAGCAGCCATTGTCCAACGCCAGCTTTACCGAGTCAACCGGCTTCTCCGTAACCTTGTGATGGAGATGGAAGTCGGCAATGGCCCAGCAGTCCGATGTGATGTAGCCCTGGAAGTTCCATTTACCCAGCAATAGATCCTTCAGTAGCGTCCTACTGCCGCAGGCGGGTTCTCCGTTAACTCGATTATAAGCACCCATAACCCCCTCTACCCCGGCATCAACCAGGGCATGGAAGGCAGGCAAATACGTCTCCTCCATATCCTGCGCCGTGGCCTCGGCATTGAATTCATGGCGCAGCTTCTCAGGGCCGCTGTGGACGGCAAAGTGCTTGGCGCAGGCGGCGGTCTTGAGATACCGCGGATCATCACCCTGAAGGCCCTTGACGAAGTTCACGCCCAGCTTTGCAGCCAGGTAGGGATCCTCACCGTAAGTCTCCTGCCCTCTGCCCCAGCGGGGGTCGCGGAAGATATTCACATTGGGCGACCAAAAGGTGATTCCCTTATAGATGCCGTAGTCGTGATATTTCTGATAGGAATTGAATTTAGCACGGCCCTCGGTGGAGATGACGTCCGCCACCTGATACAGGAGCGCGTCGTCGAAGGAGGCGGCCATGCCGATGGCCTGCGGGAAAAGCGTCGCCATTCCGCAGCGGGCCACACCGTGGAGCGCTTCATTCCACCAGTTGTAATCCTTCACACCAAGGCGCGGCACGCCTTTAGCGCCGTGGAGGAGCTGTGCAGCGCATTCTTCCAGTGTCATACGGCTGACGAGATCCCTCGCCCGCTCTTCAAAGCT
>CALXCW010000106.1 GCA_944386905.1 uncultured Oscillospiraceae bacterium | reverse complement strand
GGTATCGTGGGCCTTCCCAACGTGGGCAAGAGCACCCTTTTTAACGCCATCACCAACGCCGGGGCCGAGGCCGCCAACTACCCCTTCTGCACCATCGAGCCCAATGTGGGCATGGTCACCGTACCGGATGCGCGGCTGGAGTGGCTGCGGGATCTCCACCAGCCCAAGAAGTTCACCCCCGCCGTCATCGAGTTTGTGGATATCGCAGGTTTGGTGAAGGGCGCCAGCAAGGGCGAGGGCCTTGGCAACAAGTTTTTGAGCAACATCCGCGCCACCGACGCCATCGTCCATGTGGTGCGCTGCTTTGAGGACGGCAACATCACCCATGTGGAGGGCTCCACCGATCCCCTGCGGGATATTGAGATCATCAATTTGGAGCTCATCATGGCCGACATCGAGATGGTGGAGCGCCGTATCGACAAGGCGCAGAAGGCGGCCAAGGGCGGCGACAAGCGGTTTTTAAAGGAAGCCGAACTCTTCGCCCGTCTCTTGGAGCACCTCAACGAGGGCAAGCTGGCCCGTACCTTCCCGGGCAGCGAGGACGACATGGCTCTCATCGCCACCAGCGATCTGCTGACTTTGAAAAAGACCATCTATGCCGCCAACCTGGGAGAGGACGACGTGGCCAATCCCGAAGGGAACCGCCATTACATGGCCGTCAAGACGCTGGCCGACCAGGAGGGCAGCCAGGTGCTCCCCATCTGCGCCAAGCTGGAGGCGGACATCGCCGAGCTGGACGACCCGGAGGAAAAGGCCATGTTTATGGAGGAACTGGGCATCAGCCAGTCGGGCCTTGACCTGCTCATTCAGAGAAGCTATGCCCTCTTGGGTCTCATCTCCTTCCTCACCGCCGGCAGCGACGAGTGCCGCGCCTGGACGATCAAGAAGGGCACCAAGGCCCCCCAGGCTGCCGGCAAGATCCACACCGACTTTGAACGGGGCTTCATCCGCGCCGAGGTCATCGCCTTTGACGATCTCAAAGCATGCGGCTCCCTGGCCGCCGCCCGGGCCAAGGGCTTGGTGCGCAGCGAGGGCAAGGAATACGTCATGCAGGACGGCGACATTGTCAACTTCCTGTTCAACGTGTAATATGGCAATAAAAGCCGCCGGGTCATGCGATCCGGCGGCTCAGCGTGTCGAAAAAGTCTTTTCGACACGCTGCTTAGGATTTTTCAACTTTGAAAAAGTCGAAAAATCCTTCTCTTTTGAACGTGCAGGGGGCTCTTTGCCCCCCGCACAGACCCCCTGCTGCTCTGTCCCAAGCGCCAGTAGCAAGGTTTCTCGACAGTCTGAGCCGCCGGGTCATGCGATCCGGCGGCTTTTATTGTTGCGGCGCTTCCCGGGCCATGTAGCTCCAAAACTGCTTGGCCAGCATGGCGCCGATGGGAAAGAGGATCATCCCCAGGATTCCAAAGAACCGGTAGCCCGCGTAAAGTGCCAAGAGCGTCAAAAGAGGATCCAGCCCCATCTGTTTGCCCAGCATCCGCGGCTCCAGGGCCGAACGGATCAGCGACGCCGCAGCATACAGGCACAGCAGCCCCACTCCCAGGAAGGAATTCCCCCCCAGCAGCTGATAGATCCCCCAGGGCAGCAGCACCGCACCGCTCCCAAAGACCGGCAGCGCATCGATAAAAGCTATGGCCAGGCCGAAGAGTACCGGATAATCCACCCCCAGCACCAGGAGCCCCGCCGTGAGCACCAGGAACGTCACGCCCATGAGCTTGATCTGGGTCTTGACCCAGCCACCCAGGGTGGCCCGAAGGCGACGCATCAGGGCGTCGTACCACTTGAGCCACTGCTGGGGCGCCTTTTGGCGCAAATGCTCTCGAAGCTGCGGCAGCTTGGCCGCCAGCATAAAGCTGGAAAGCACCGCCGTGAGGAGGAAAAGCGCCAGATCCGGCACCAGAGAGAGGAAGCCCGAAGCCAGGTCGAAGGCCCATCCGTAGGCCCTGGAGGCCAGGCCCGCTCCGCTGCGGAAAAATTCCTCCACCCCCTGGGTGAGCGCCTGTCCCACCCCGTCGGGGAAGCGGCTCAGCCGCGTCAAAAGCCAAGCCTCCACCCGGGCCGCAGGCTCGGCAAGAGATGCCACCAGCGTCGGAAGCTGCCGGGCAAAGGCAACCGCCTCCCGGCACAAGACCCATCCCAGGGCATAGAGCACCGCGATCACCAGCGCATAAAGCGCCGTCACGCTCACCCCTGCCGCCACCCACCGGGGCAGGTGCGCCCGGCTCAGCGCTTCCACCGCCGGCTGGGCCCCTTTGGCCAGCAGCAGCCCCAGGGCAAAGGGCAATAGCACCGGCCCCAGCAGCCAGATTCCCAGCCCCGCGGCCAAAATAGCCGCCGCCAGGAGCGCCAACGTGCGGATCATCCTCTGCTTATCCATGCTCTCTCCTATTCCACGGCCCGACCGGGCGGATTTTGTGCGAAATTTAGCGAGAATGCCTGTTGCATTCTCAGAAGAAATATTGTATATTATACCTCACACGAAAACACTTGATTTTCTGTCAAAGACATCTCAAGAATCGGAGGGAATGTTTTTGGAAAAAACGCCAAAATTCTACATCGTGGAGGCCGCGGCGCTGCCGGAAATCTTCCTCAAGGTGGCCGAAGCCAAGCGTATGCTGGAGACGGGCGAGACCGACAAGGTCAACGAAGCCACCAAGGCTGTGGGCATCAGCCGCAGCGCCTTTTATAAGTACCGCGATTCCATTGCCCCCTTCCAAAACCTTATGGCGGGACGAATCATCACCTTCCAGCTGATGCTGAAAAACAAGTCCGGCGTGCTCTCGTCGCTTCTGTCCATCTTCGCGCTGTGCGGCGCCAATATTCTCACCATCAACCAGGCCATCCCCACCGGCGGCCGGGCCATGGTCACGGTCTCTGCCGAGACCGGTGAGCTCAAGTGCTCTCTGGAGGAGCTCCTGCGGCGAATCGAAGGCACTTCCGGCGTGGTCAAGGCCGAAATGGTGGCCGGTTGACGGCTTGATACACTATATCCAATTTTCGCGGAGGAGATACCTCCATGCTTGATTTTGTCCGCCATGCCCCCACCGAGGCGGCTTCCGGCCAGGACGCATCATCAAACATCCCCGACAGGAGGAATATCCATGGTACAAGTAGCAATTCTCGGCTTTGGCACTGTGGGCAGCGGCGTTGCCGAGGTGCTCACGAAAAACCGTGAAATCCTGGCCCGGAAAGCCGGCCAGGAAATCTCCCTGAAGTACATCCTCGACACCCGGGAATTCCCCGGCAATCCCTTCGAGGAGAAGCTCACCCACAACTTTGAGGACATTCTCCATGATCCCGAGGTCAAGGTCGTGGCCGAGTGCATCGGCGGCGCCACCATCGCCCTGGAATTTGTCAAAAAGCTCCTTGCCGCAGGCAAGCATGTGGCCACCTCCAACAAGGAGATGGTGGCCACCCACGGCCACGAACTGCTGGAGCTGGCCAAGGCCCACAACGTGAACTTCCTCTTTGAGGCGTCGGTGGGCGGCGGCATTCCGGTGCTGCGCCCCCTGGCCTTCGACCTGGCAGGCAACGAGATCACCGAGGTAGCCGGTATTCTCAACGGCACCACCAACTATATTTTAACCGAAATGCTGGAAAAGGACGCCGCCTTCGACGCCGCCCTGAAAGAGGCCCAGGCCATGGGCTACGCCGAGCGCAATCCCGCCGCCGATGTGGAGGGTCTGGATGCCTGCCGGAAGGTGTGCATCCTCTCGGCTCTGGCGTTCGGCACCCACGTCTATCCCGACCAAGTGTCCACCGAGGGCATCACCTCCATCTCCGCCGAGGACGTGGAGGCCGCCGCATCGGCCCACATGAAGGTAAAGCTGCTGGGCCGCACCCTGCGCACACCCGCAGGGAAGGTGTGCAGCTTTGTGGCGCCCCACTTCGTACCGGTCACCTCCCAGCTCTACCACGTCGATAGTGTGTTCAACGGCATTGTCGTCCGGGGCAACGCCATCGGCGAGGCCATGTTCTACGGCCCCGGCGCCGGCAAGCTCCCCACCGCCAGCGCCGTGGTGGGCGACATGATCGATGCGGTGTGGCATCTGAAGGAGCGGCGCAATCTGGACTGGCAGGAGGCCGACCCCACTGCCATGGCCGATTTTGCCGACCTGGCCCTGCCCTATGTGGTGCGCACCACCGCCTCCCTCGCCGAGGTGGAGGCCGCCTTGGGCGAAGCCACAGCCCTGGCCGCCGGCGGATACCTGCTCAAGAACCCCGTCAGCCGCCGGGCCATTGAAGAGAGCGGCCTTACCCTGCTGGCCGTGAGACCTGTGTTTCAATGATCCAAGGAGGAATTGATATATGGCTTTGATCGTGCAGAAATTCGGAGGCAGCTCGGTGGCCGACGCCGCCAAAATTCAGAACGTCTCCAACATCATCACCCGCACCTATGACGCCGGCAACGACGTGGTCGTGGTACTCTCCGCCCAGGGCGACACCACCGACGACCTCATCGAGAAGGCCATGGAGATCAACCCCGACGCTTCCAAACGGGAGATGGACGTACTCCTCTCCACCGGTGAGCAGATCTCCATCGCCCTGGCCGCCATGTGTATTGAGAAGATGGGCTATCCCGTCATCAGCCTCACCGGCTGGCAGGTGGGTATGGAGACCAGTTCGGATTACTCCCGCGCCCGCATCCGCAAGGTGGAGGGCAGCCGCATCCGCAAAGAGCTGGACAAACACCGCATTGTGCTGGTGGCAGGCTTCCAGGGCATCAACCGCTACGGCGACATCACTACCCTGGGCCGCGGCGGCTCGGATACCACCGCCGTTGCTCTGGCCGTGGCTCTCAAGGCCGATCTCTGTCAGATTTATACCGATGTGGACGGCGTCTACACCGCCGACCCCCGTCTCGTCCCCACCGCCAAAAAGCTCGACGCCATCACCTACGATGAAATGTTGGAGCTGGCGTCCCTGGGCGCCCAAGTGCTCCACAACCGCTCGGTGGAGCTGGCCAAACGGTATCAGATCGAGCTGGAAGTTCTCTCAAGTTTCACCGGCAACCCCGGTACCATTGTCAAGGAGGTCGTAAAAATGGAAAAAACCTTCATCAGCGGCGTAGCCCAGGATAAGAAAATTGCCCGCGTCGCCCTGGTTGGACTGGAGGATGTGCCGGGCATGGCCTATAAGGTCTTTAGTCTCCTGGCCAAGGCCAAGATCAATGTGGACGTGATTTTGCAGTCCATCGGCCGCAACAACACCAAGGACATCACCTTCACCATCCCCGAGGGCAACAAGGATTTGTGCCAGAAGATCCTCGAGGAAAACCAGGAAAACCTCCGCTATTCCTCTATGAATATCTCCACCGATGTGGCCAAAGTGTCCATCGTGGGCGCCGGCATGGCTGAGAACACCGGCATCGCCGCGGCCATGTTCGAGGCGCTCTACAACAACCAAATCAACATTCACATGATCTCCACCAGCGAGATCAAGGTCTCGGTACTCATCGACAAGGCCGACTCGGAAAAGGCCATGCGCGCTATCCACGACAAATTTTTTGACTGATCGGCTAACCGGGCGGGGATTTTTCCCGCCCCGCGCCCCAACAAATAGAAGATCCAGGCAGATTCTGCACCCCCGGTGTCCCGAGGGTGCTTCTTGCAGGTTATAGGAGGAATTTTCATGCCCCATGAATTGACGCCCCAGGATATTGAGAAAATGCAGCAGGAGCTGGACTACCGGCGCATTGAACTGATGCCGGAGCTCCTGGAGGAGGTCAAGCGCACCCGGGCCTTCGGCGACCTCAGCGAGAACTATGAATACAAGGCTGCTAAGCAAGCCCAGAACGCCAACCGCAAGCGGATTCGCTACCTTACCCGGATGATTCAGTCCTCCACCGTCATTGAGGACACTTCCGCCGACGACGAAGTGGGCCTCTTTGACCTAGTGGAGCTCTACTTTCCGGAGGATGACGAGGTGCAGACCGTTCAGGTGGTCTCCACCGTACGCTGCGATCCCCGGGAAGGCCGCATCAGCCGGGAGTCCCCTCTGGGCCGGGTGCTCCTGGGCCATCGGGTGGGGGACAAAGTATCTGTCCATGTCAATGAACAGTACAGCTATGATGTGGAGATACGCAGAATCACAAAAGTTCAGGACGACGGCTCCGCTCCGGTGCTGTAGGCAACGCCTACAGCACATTTTTTACCCTTGCTCTTACGACGCCATGGCGAGGACAGCAGGGATTATGACTGCCAGGTTGCAGGAGGGGGTTGACAAACCGCTCTGTCCTGTGGTATTCTCCTAGTAGTTAGCTATAACTAACCGAAAGGAGATCCCCCATGAGCGTTGTCATCGTCGGCGGTAATGACCGCATGCAGCGTATGTACCATGAGACCTGCGCCCAGTATGGCTGCAAGGCCAAAATCTTTATGGACAACAAGGGCGTCATTCGCAAGAAGATCGGCTC
>CALXCW010000105.1 GCA_944386905.1 uncultured Oscillospiraceae bacterium | reverse complement strand
AAGAAGGCTGCCGAGGAATCGGCGGCTGCGGAGGAGACACCTCGGGAGAACGCTGCGGAGAAGAAGCCTGTCAAGAAAGTGACGGCGAAAAAGACTGCCTCTCGAAAGCCAGCGGCGAAAAAAACGACGAAAAAAGCGACTCCCAAGGCGGAGCCGGAGGAATAAGGAGGGTGTGCGATGGAGCAAGTGACCGTTGTGGGTGCTGGCCTGGCAGGCTGTGAGGCAGCCTGGCAGCTGGCAGAGCGAGGAATCTTCGTCCGGCTTTTGGAGATGAAGCCGCAGAAGATGTCTCCAGCGCACCATTCCCCCGACTTTGCCGAGCTGGTCTGCTCCAATTCGCTGCGGAGCGACCGGCTGGAGAATGCGGTGGGCCTGCTCAAGGAGGAACTGCGGCGGATGGGCAGTCTGATTCTCGCCTGCGCCGATGCCACCCGGGTGGAGGCAGGCGGCGCCTTGGCAGTGGATCGCCACGGCTTTTCGGCTATGGTCACCGAAAAGATTCGCACCCATCCCCGGATCACTGTGGTAGAGGGGGAGGTCACTGAGATCCCGGCACCGCCTTTGATTGTGGCCACGGGCCCTCTTACCAGCGAGGCTCTCAGCGAGGCGATCCGCGCACATTTTGGCGGCAAGGAATATCTCAACTTCTTTGATGCCGCTGCGCCGCTGGTGACGGCGGATAGCATCGACATGGAGTATGCCTGGTTTGCCTCCCGATATGACCGCGGCAGTGCGGACTACATCAACTGCGCCATGGATGCGGTGGAGTATGCCGCCTTTGTCCATGAGCTGGCTCACGCGGAGGAGGCAGAGGTACACGGCTTTGAGGACAAGCTGGTCTTTGAGGGCTGCATGCCGGTGGAGGTTATGGCCCGCCGGGGTGCAGACACTTTGCGCTATGGGCCGCTGAAGCCAGTGGGTCTGCGGGATCCTCACACCGGGCGGGAGCCTCATGCCGTGGTGCAGCTGCGCCGGGACAATGCCTCGGGCACGATTTATAACCTGGTGGGCTTCCAGACCCATCTCCGCTTTCCAGAACAAAAACGGGTCTTTTCCATGATCCCTGCGCTGAAAAACGCAGAATTCGTCCGCTACGGTGTGATGCACCGCAATACCTTCATCAATTCTCCCGGCCTCCTGGATTGCTGGTATGCCGATCTGCGCGATCCGCTGATTGCCTTTGCCGGACAGATGACCGGTGTGGAGGGCTATGTGGAGTCCACGGCCTCGGGATTCCTGGCTGCCGTGGCAATGGCCTTTAAGGTGCGCGGTCAGGAGCCGCCGGAATTTCCCCGGGAGACGGCCACCGGCGCTCTGGCACACTACATTTCCAACCCTAACGCGGTGAACTTCCAGCCGATGAATGTCAATTTTGGTATTATGACGCCGCTGGAGTATCGTGTCAAGGGAAAGGCCAATAAGAACCTGGCCATTTCCAACCGGGCGCTGGCTTGCATTGACCAGCTCCTCCCGGAGATTTCTGCTTCCCACCCGACGGCCTAAGCCGAGAGAAAGAGAAAGGATGGATCCTATGAGAATTCTCATTGACGCCATGGGCGGCGACCACGCGCCGGAGGCAATTGTCCGCGGTGCCATCGATGCCGCCGAAGAGTTCGGCGTGCAGATTGTCCTGGTGGGACGGGGCGAGACGATTTTGAAGAGCCTCAGTACCCTAGGCTTGGACACCTTGCCCAAGGGTGTGGAGGTCGCCAACGCCGAGGATGTGGTGCAGATGTGCGACGACCCGGCCAGCGTGGTCAAGACCCGTCGGGATTCCTCGATGGTTGTGGGCCTGCGGATGCTGGCGGAGGGAGCTGGAGACGCCTTTATCTCCGCGGGCAGCACCGGTGCGCTTCTCAGCGCCGCAACGCTGGTGGTCAAGCGGGTCAAGGGGATCCGCCGCGCTGCGCTGTGTCCGGAGATTCCCACCAAGACCGGCTCGACGCTGCTCATCGACTGCGGCGCCAATGCCGAGTGTACGCCGGAATTTCTCACCCAATTTGCGCTGATGGGCGCCATCTATGCCCAGAAGGTGCAGGGAAAGACCCAGCCTAAGGTGGCTCTTTTGAATATTGGCACAGAGGAAAGCAAGGGCACTCCGCTGCAAAAGGAGACCTTTGCCCAGCTGCGCTGGGCAGACGAATTGGGAATACTGCATTTTGTTGGCAATGTGGAGGCCCGGGATGTACCGCTGGGCACGGTGGATGTGGTGGTGGCCGACGGCTTTTCCGGCAACGTCCTGCTTAAAACCATCGAGGGAACAGCCAGCTTTATGTCCGGCATGCTCAAGGAGATGTTCTCGAAGAACCTCCTGACGAAGGTGGCGGCGCTGATCTGCCGCGATGGAATCACGGCCTTCAAGAAAAAGCTGGACTACCGGGAAGTGGGCGGCACGATGCTCTTGGGGATTTCCAAGCCGGTGGTCAAGGCGCACGGCTCCTCCGATGCCCGGGCCATCCGCTCGGCGGTGCGCCAGGCCATGGAGGCCGCCCAGGGCGGCATGGCGCAGACACTCAAAGAGCAGGTGGAGGCCCTGGCCGCCATGGTCAAGGAGAGCTAATCTACTGTTAGGAGACGATGGATATGTACAGCCAATTGGAGCAGGGACTGGGCTATCATTTTTCCCATCCGTCCCTGCTGGAAAATGCCCTGACGCACAGCTCATATGCCAATGAGCGCCGGGGAAGCCTGAGCAGCAACGAGCGGCTGGAGTTTCTCGGCGACAGCATCTTAGGCTTTGTGGTGGCGGATTATCTCTATCGCAACATGCCCGACCGCCCAGAGGGCGATCTGACCCGGGTGCGGGCCGATCTGGTCTGTGAGCGCAATCTGGCCCGAGCTGCTGCCGGGATCCGGCTTGGGACGTATCTGCTCTTAGGGCATGGTGAGGAGCAGGGCGGCGGCCGCACCCGCGACAGCATTGTGGCAGATGCCATGGAATCGGTGCTGGCAGCGGCCTACCTCGACGGCGGCTTTGAGGCGGCCAAGGGTATCATCGAGCGGCTGATTCTTCGCGAACTCCCCCAGGGCCGCCCTGGGAATTTCGACTCTAAAACCATGCTCCAGGAGCTGGTACAGCGGCAGAAGGATCAGCTGCTGCACTATACTCTGGTGGGCGAGACCGGCCCGGATCACGACAAGTGTTTCCGCGTCCAGGTGGAACTCAACGGCACGGTGGTGGGCACCGGTGAGGGCAAGAGCAAGAAAAAAGCCGAGCAGGCCGCCGCCGAGCAGGCGCTTGAGGCGCTCTATCCTCTGGAATATGCCCAGGCGCGCACCCAGGGCTAGGGAGAGGAGAATGGCGGTGTTTCAAGGTTTTACCCCGGAGACGGTGGATTTTTTGTGGGGGATCCGGCTGAACAACAACCGGGAGTGGTTTATGGCCCACAAGGCTGCCTATGATGAAACGCTCTATGGCCCCATGAAGGCACTTTCCCAGGAGGTTTTTGCAGCCTTTGCCGATGTGCCGAACATGGCCCGTAAGCTTTCACGGATCTATCGGGATGCCCGGCTTCATCCGCCTACGCCTTACAAAGAGAGCCTTTGGCTGAGCCTGCGGCCCGACGGGCTGCCCTGGAGTGAGCAACCCACACTGTTTTTTGAGATTCGACCAGAGGCCTATAGCTATGGTTTTGTGCTGTGGCGGCCCAAGACAGCGGCACTCAAGCGCTTTTCTGACGCCCTGGACAGCCGTCCGGACGAGTTTTTATCCTTGCTGGAGCGGCTGGAAGGGGAGACGGGGCTGAAGCTCTCCGGTGAAGCGTATCGCCGCCCGCGGCCCTGCCAAAATGAGGCCGTGGCGCCCTACGTGCAGCTGCGGGGCTTTTTGATGGAGCAGGAGCGCTGCCCCGACGAGATGCTCTTTTCGCCCGATCTGGCGCCACAGGTTATCGATACGCTGAAAAAGCTCTATCCCCTCTATGAGTACTTCCTGCGGTTCACCAAGGAACCGTAGATAAAATACGTTCATGTGCTATAGTTTCTTTCAATGCGGAGGTATCGCATGCAACACACCTTTCGAAGAGACACCGCAACTGCAACGGTGCCCACGGACTGCGGCCTGGTGCGAGGCTATGCCCACGACGGCCTGCTGATTTTCAAAGGAATTCCCTATGCGAGAGCGCGTCGCTTCCGTGCGCCGGAGCCGGTGGAACCCTGGAAGGATGTCTTGGATGCGGGCAGCTATGGCTTCGTCTGCCCATTGCTACAGAATGAGCGACCCAACGGCGAACTGCGTGTGCCCCACCGCTACTGGCCAATGGATGAGGACTGCATGAACCTCAATGTCTGGACGCCTGCGGCGGATGAGAAGATGCGCCCTGTGCTGGTTTGGCTGCACGGCGGCGGGTTTGAAGCGGGTTCCTCCATTGAACAGGTGGCCTATGATGGGGCAAATCTCAGTCGCTTGGGCGATGTGGTGGTTGTATCTGTGAATCACCGGCTCAACTTGCTGGGCTATTTTGATCTCTCAGACTTTGGTGCGGCGTATGCAAACGCCGCGAATGCCGGCGGCGACGACATCATTGCGGCTCTGGGCTGGATCCACCGCAATATCGCCACGTTTGGCGGGGATCCGAACAATGTGACGGTGTTTGGCCAGTCTGGTGGCGGCGCCAAGGTCACGACGCTGCTGCAATCGCCGGCGGCAGATGGTCTGTACGCCAAGGGCGTGGTGATGAGCGGCGTCATCGGCCCGTTGCTCCCGGAGGCTCAGGACAGCGGCTTGGCTCTGGCCGAGGCTTTGATGACGGAGCTGAAGCTGGACGACGTCCGCGGCTTAGAGACGGTGGACTACCGGCTTCTGGCAAAGGCTTATCTCCGGGTAAAGCCACGGCTGCAGCAGGCGGGGCACTATGTGGGCTGTCAGCCCCATCCCAACGCATCTTATCGCGGTGACCCGGCGGTGTTTGGTTTCCGCCAGGAGACGGCCCATATTCCCCTCTTGGTGGGCAGTGTGTTCGGGGAATTCAGCTCCTTTACGCCTGCCCCTTACGATCGTGCGGCCATGAGCACGGCCCAGCAGGAGGCAGTTTTACGCGATGTGCTGGGCGCCGATGGAGCGGCGCAGCTGCTGCCGCTGTTCCGCGCTGCCTATCCGCAGCGGCAGCCAATCGATTTGTTACGGCTGGACTACACCTTCCGCGCACCGGAAATTGCCTACATTGCCCAGCGCAGCAGCCTCAATCACTGTACGTGGTCATATCTATTCAATATGGATCAGCCCATTGACGGAGGCTGCACGCCCTGGCACTGCTGCGATATCCCCTATGTATTCCACAATATCGATTTGGTGGAGTATCCCCACGGCCCGCAAGCAGATCCCGCTCTCTCCAAGCGAATTGAGGCCCAGTGTTTTGAGAGCCTGATCACCTTTGCGCGGACGGGTAACCCGGCCAACGGGCAGATTCCCGCCTGGCCTGCTTGCCAGCCCGGGGCGGAGCACACGCTGGTGTTGGATGCAGAAACCCGCGTGCTGACAAACTATGACCATAATTTGATTGATCTACATGCTCGCGTCATGGGCCCGGTGATGGAACGCATGATGGAGCAGCTGCGCGAAACGGCGCAGCACTGAGCGGATATCATAAGCCCTGCGCCAGGTGTTGAACAGCGCAGTAGGAGACGCGTGTAGGGCGAAAATCCTTTTTTGACACGCCGTAAGGGCGCGCTGCAGCAACAAGCTGCAGCGCGCCCTTGGTCTTTGTATTGAGCTGACTAAGGCGTCAGCAGCGCGGCCTCAATGGCGCATTGAAGGCCCCTGGCAATTTCCTCCAGCGGCATAGAGGGCAGAGCTGTATGGCGCTGAAGCGTGGCGTAGGGTACGTGGATGAAGCCGCCGCTTACGGCTGGATAGCGAGTGTGGAGAAGATGGAGCAGATGATACATGAGATCATTACAGACGTAGGTGCCGGCGCTGTTGGAGATTTGGGCGGGGATGTTGTTTTGCTGCATCCGCTGCACCATAGCCTTGATGGGAAGTGTGGAGAAATAGGCCGCGGGGCCGTCCGGCACGATGGGTGCATCGGCCGGTGCGTTGCCCTCGTTGTCGGGGAAGTCCGGCGGACAGTCCTCGCAGTTGATGGCGATGCGTTCCACCTCCATGGAGGCTCTGCCGCCGGCCTGGCCCACCAGCACCACCAAGTCGGGACGCTCCGCGTCCACCAAGGCTTCCAAGATCTGCCCGCTCTTACGGAACACCACTGGGATTTCGGCTTTCACGATGACAGCATCTAAAATTTTGTCCGGCAGCAGCTTGACGGCCTCATAGGATGGGTTTACCGTCTCCTTTCCAAAGGGGGCAAAGCCTGTGACGAGCACAGTTTTCGTAGTTTTCTCAGCCATGGGGTAATAGGCTCCTTTCCTGATTGATTCGTGGGTTTTAAGTTGACAGGCTTGTCCGCACGAGACAATCGCGCGCTGCCGTTGAT
>CALXCW010000104.1 GCA_944386905.1 uncultured Oscillospiraceae bacterium | reverse complement strand
GTAACTTTCTTCATTCCGACCCCTCCTGGTTCGTCACCGCCTCCTTATTTTTCAACTGTATTATACCAGTAATACGGTCAAGCGTCAAGTCTTCTGGCTTGCGCGGCAGGGAGCAGTCAGGTACAAAGTATAGCCCTGAGGATGCAGATACGATAAAAATCACGCCGCAAGCGATGCATGGCTTGCGGCGTGTTGGAGCGGGATACGGGAGTCGAACCCGCCTGTGCAGCTTGGGAAGCTGCCATTCTACCGATGAATTAATCCCGCATGGTGAGATATATTCTATCATCATTCCCATGAGAATGCAACCGTTTTTTGTCCGCTGGGGAGAAAAATACTTTTCGCCCCCAAGCAACACTTCTGCCGGTTAATCGAGACAATCCCAATGGATGCGGCAAAATGAGAATTGTTCCTCCAAAATATCCCCGGTGGACAAACGATCTTCCGGGCGTTACACTAGAATTCCAAGGAATTTGAAAGGATGTGGCCCCATTGCCTCTAACCCTACGCCGTCCCTCGGCACCTTTGCGTCCCACCGTGCCGCCACCGCCTGCGGTGATGCTCTTCCTCGACGACTTTTGCGGCGGGCTGTGCCACTGCCTGGTGTCCCAGGGACAAACAGTGCGTCTGGGAGAGCCTGTGGGTTCGTCAAGCTGCGGCGCAGCGGTGCATGCCCCCATTTCCGGAGTGGTGCGGGCCGTGGGCAGTGGGGCGCTGGTCATTGAAAATGACTTTCAAAACACCCCTGACTGGCGCATTGAACCGCTGGCCTGTCTTGAGGATGCCGAGGCGTCTCACCTGCTGGCTCGCCTTGCCCGCAGCGGTCTGCTCACCGCCGACTTTACACCACTGCCTCAGCGCCTGGAGCCCTGCCATGCATTGGCGCTGGCGGTACTCACGCAGGAGGACTATCTGCTTTTCTCTGCCCTCACGCAATCAATTTTCGGCGGCCTGCGCGCGCTGGCTCGGCTGGTGCGCCCCCGGCGGCTCTTACTCTTTCACGATCCCCGCTGCGCACCAGTGTCCCGGGCGGCGCGGGCGCTGTGTTTTCCAGGGGAACTGATTGAGGTGGACGGCACAGCCCCCCAGCTGAACCGCCGGCTCACCGGCCGATCGTTGGAGCGGGGCGTCACACTGGGAGATCTGGGCTGCCTGGTCTTTTCTCCCCAGGGCGCCGCAGCTCTCTTTGATGCCATTTACCTGGGGCAGCCCCATCTCAAGACCACCGTGGTACTCCTGGGCCCGGGCGGCGGGCCGCCGGCAGTATGTACCGTGCCCCTTGGCACTTCTCTGGCCCACCTGCTGACGCAGACCCGGCGCAGTGCCCCCACGGTACTCCAGGGAGTGGAGAAATGCGGGAGAACCCTCCGCAGTCACAACGCCCCGCTCACCAAGACCGACAAGGTCTTTACCTGCCTGAGCGGCCCGGCCCTCACTCCAACTGGTCGAGGTTGAGACGAAAGCTCTCCAGGCAGTGCGCCATAAACCACTGCAGGCATGGCAGCTCCATGGCGTCCAGAGCCGCTCTGGTCTGGCGGGCTGCGGATTCAAACTCGCTGTTGCCCGCCTTGAGCTCCTCAAGGCACTTGATATACGCTGACAGCTTGTCCGCAGCCTTGACAATCGCAGACACCGAGGCATCGGATTCGTGAAGCAGCGGCGCAAAACCCGGCTGGAGCTCCTGAGGCAGCATGCTCAGGAGCTTTTGCGCCGAGACAGCCTCCACCGCTTTGTAGGCGTCGCGAATGGCGGGATTGTAATACTTAATGGGGGTGGCCAGGTCGCCGGTAAGTATCTCCGAGGCGTCATGGTACAAAGCCGCCACGGCGCAACGATCGGGATCTGCGCACTCTCCCAGAATATCCCGCTGAATCATTGCCAAGCCGTGGGCCAGCACCGCCACCATATGGCTGTGCTCTTGGACGTTTTCTGAAAAAGTATTGCGCATCAGGCCCCAGCGGTTGATATACCGCATACGGGAGATCAGCGCAAAAAATCGATGCTGCATGGCAATCGCTCCTTTCCATGCCATTGTATCACGGAACATGTCCCATAAATTGTACCACAGCGGCTGAAAAAAGGGAAATGGAAATTATCTTGCAATTTTCGCGCCCTTATTGTAGGATATAGCAAAGGACGTGATTCCATGAAGAAGATTTTGGCGGCTCTGTCCGGCGGCGTGGATTCCGCCGCAGCTGTCCTCTCGCTCCGGGAGGAGGGCTACCACGTGGACGGCGCCACCATGGTGCTTCACCCCCATGCCCAACGGGAAGCCGCCGACGCTCGGCGCAGCGCCCAGGCCATGGGCGTGGGGTTTTATCAGTTCAACTGGCAGTCGGAATTCCACCGAGATGTCATCGAGCCTTTTCTACTAGCCTACCGTCAAGGGCTCACCCCCAATCCCTGCATCTTCTGTAACCGAGTCGTAAAATTTGGCCGTTTTCTCGACACCGCCCTGGAGCTGGGCTATGACGCCATCGCCACCGGCCACTATGCCCGTATCACCAAGGAATACGGCCGCTGGCTCATCTACACGGCACGGGATACCGAAAAGGATCAGACCTACATGCTCTATCAGCTCACCCAGGAGCAGCTCTCCCGGATCGTTCTGCCCATGGGTGACATGACCAAGGCCGATGCCCGAGCCGCCACCGCACGGGCCGGACTGGATATCGCCGCCAAGCGCGATAGCCAGGACATCTGTTTCATCCCCGACGGTGATTATCTCCGTTATCTCATCGAGCAAGGACTGCCGCTGCGTCCCGGGCACTTTGTGGGCCCGTCTGGTGAGGATCTGGGGCCCCACAAGGGCCAGGAGGCCTATACCATTGGCCAGCGCCGCGGTCTGGACGTGGCCTATGGAAGCCGCGTCTATGTAGTGGATAAGGCTCCCGACGGCGCCGTACGGCTTGGGTTTGACAGCGCCCTCTATCGCCGCCATGTGTTGGTGGAGCAGGTAAACTTCATCCCCTTTGACCGGCTGGACGCGCCCCGCCGTGCGCAGGCCAAAGTGCGCTACAGCCAACACACCGCCCCTTGCACGCTCCTGCCCAGGGAGACCGGCGTGGAGCTCTTTTTTGACGAGCCGCAGCGGGCCGTCACACCGGGTCAGTCGGCCGTGTTTTATGACGGCCCCTTGCTCCTGGGCGGCGGCATTATTCAATCCGCCTGGTAGCAAGCACCGGGCGGTTTTTCATGTGCCACAATGCAAAAGAAAGAAGGTTAATGTCATGGAAGTACCTGTGAAGAAGCTCCACCCGGCGGCCAAGCTGCCGGTCTATGCCACGGCGGAGGCTGCCGGGGCAGATCTGTGCGCCTGCCTGCTCGAAGCTGTGACCATCCTCCCCGGCGCGACGGAAATGATCCCTACGGGACTGGCCGTGGAAATTCCCGCAGGTTATGTGGGGCTGGTATTCGGCCGCAGCGGACTGGCCTTCAGGCGGGACTTGGCCCCATCCAACAAGGTCGGCGTCATCGACAGTGACTATCGCGGCGAGTTGAAGGTGGCTGTACACAACCACGGCGCCCAGGTACAGACCATTGAGCCTGGAGAGCGCATCGCCCAACTGGTACTCGTGCCCTATCTGACAGCAACCTTTCGGCAGACCGATACGCTCTCCGATACCCAGCGGGGCAGTGGAGGCTTCGGGTCTACCGGCAGACAATAGGAGGCGGCTATGGCAGAGTTTCTCCCCATCTCCCGTCGGGACATGGAGGCCCGGGGCTGGGCCCAGTGCGATTTCGTGTACATCGTCGGCGACGCCTATGTCGACCATCCCTCCTTCGGCCACGCCATCATCAGCCGGGTTTTGGAGGACGCGGGCTACAGCGTGGGTATCCTCTCACAACCAGATTGGAAAAATCCCGATTCCATCCGCGCTCTGGGAGAGCCCCGGCTGGGATTTCTCGTCACCGGCGGCAACATGGACTCCATGGTGAACCATTACGCCGTTTCCAAGCGCCGCCGCGAAACCGACGCCTTCACCCCCGGCGGTGTCATGGGTAAGCGCCCCGACTACGCCGCGGTGGTCTACTGCAATCTCATCCGCCGCGTCTATCCCCACGCCACCATCCTTCTGGGCGGTATCGAGGCAAGCCTGCGGCGGCTGGCTCACTATGACTACTGGTCTGGAAAACGCAAGCGCTCCATACTGCTCGACGCGCAGGCGGATCTTCTCATGTACGGCATGGGAGAGCGGGCCGTGGTCGAGATTGCCGATGCGCTCAACAGCGGGCTCAAAGCCCGTGACATCACCTGGATCGACGGCACCGTGTTTGCCTGTAAAGCTCCTGACGATGCCGTGGAGCAGATCGTGCTGCCCAGCTATGACGCGGTGGTGAAGGACGGGCGGAAATACGCCGAGAGTTTCCGCATCCAATCTCGCAACACCGACCCCTTCACTGCCAAGCGGCTGGTGGAACCCTATGGCCCCAACCTCTTTGTGGTACAAAACCCACCTCAGAAGCCGCTGACCCAGCAGGAGATGGATCACGTCTACGATTTACCATATATGCGCACATACCACCCCAGCTATGAACCCCTGGGCGGCGTTCCGGCCATTGCAGAGGTAAAGTTCAGCCTGGTCTCCTGCCGCGGCTGCTTTGGAGCGTGCAGCTTCTGCGCGCTCACCTTCCACCAAGGCCGGATTATCCAGGCCCGCAGTCACGAATCCATTCTGACTGAGGCGGAAAAGATCATCCAAGATCCTGATTTCAAGGGGTATATCCATGACGTGGGCGGCCCTACGGCCAATTTCCGCCATCCAGCCTGCAACAAACAGCTCACCAAGGGTGTGTGCCAAGACCGACAATGCCTTTTCCCCACCCCCTGCAAAAACCTCCGGGCCGATCACAGCGATTACCTGGCTCTGCTGCGCAAGCTCCGCAATCTCCCCGGCGTGAAAAAGGTCTTTATCCGAAGCGGCATCCGTTTTGACTATCTCTTGGCAGACCCTAGCAACGCCTTTTTTAAAGAATTGGTCAAATACCATGTCTCCGGTCAGCTGAAGGTGGCGCCGGAGCATGTGGCCGACGCGGTGCTCGATCTAATGGGTAAGCCCCGCAACCGGGTCTACCAGCAGTTTCTGGAGAAATACCAGCGTCTCAATCAGCAGTTGGGGCTCAAGCAATATGTTGTACCCTATCTCATGTCCTCCCACCCCGGTTCCACCCTCAAAGAAGCTGTGCAGCTGGCAGAATACCTCCGGGACATCGGCTACAACCCTGAGCAGGTACAGGACTTCTACCCCACCCCCTCCACGGTATCCACGGTAATGTACGACACCGGCCTCGACCCGCGTACCATGAAGCCGGTCTACGTACCCACCAACCCCCACGAAAAGGCCATGCAGCGGGCGCTGATTCAGTTCAAAAATCCCAAGAACTACCGGCTAGTGCACGAGGCATTGGTAAAGGCCGGCCGCACCGATCTCATCGGTTACGGCAAAAAGTGCCTTATCCCCCCGGCGCCGGGTGAACGCTCCAAGCCCATGCCAAAAAAGCCCGCCTCCACCCACCGGCGTGGTACGCAGCCTCCCAAGGGCCGCAGAGGCCGATAAAGGTTCCCCAGGCGAACATACGCCTGGGGATTTGACGTAAAAAAGCGCACCGGAAATCCGGTGCGCTTGATTGCGGCTAATATTAGTTGAGGCCAGCAGCGGCGGCGACTTCGGCGGCGAAATCGTCCACCTTCTTCTCAATGCCCTCGCCCTTCTCAAAACGGACGAAGGAATTGACCTTGATGGAACCGCCCAGGTTCTTGGCAGTGGCGGCAACATACTGCTCCACGCTCATCTTGTTGTCCTTGACGAAGGTCATCTGCATGAGGCAGTTCTCTTCGTAATACTTGCCGATACGGCCCATGACCATCTTCTCGATGATGTTCTGGGGCTTGGGCTTGGCTGCCTTGGCATTCTCGTTCATGGCAAGAGCCAGCTGAATTTCCTTCTCCTTGTCCAGCGTAGCCTGATCCACGTCAGACTTGTCGCAGAAGGCGGGGTTCATGGCGGCCACCTGCATGCACAGATCCTTGCCCATTTCAGTGACGGCAGCAGGGTCGATGCCCTCCACGGTCATGTTCACCAGAACGCCAATGCGGCCGCCCATATGGTTGTAGGCCACAGTCACGCCGGTATCATAGCGGGCAAAGCGGCGAACCTTGATGTTCTCGCCCACGACCAACACCTTTTCGGGGATCATGTCGGCAATGGTCTTTTCGGTGCCGGGATAGGTGCAGCCCATCAGCGCATCCATGTCGGCGGGGTTCTGCTCCACGACGACCTTGGCCACATCATTGACCAGCTCGACAAACACGGGGGATTTGGAGGCGAAGTCGGTCTCGGCGTTAACCTCGACGATGGCGCCCACATTGCCCTCGACCAGGGCTTCGACCATGCCTTCAGCGGCAATGCGACCAGACTTCTTGGCGGCAGCAGCCAGGCCCCGCTCGCGGAGCCACTCCACGGCCTTGTCCATATCGCCGTCGGACGCGGACAGCGCCTTCTTGCAGTCCATCATACCGACGTTGGTCATTTCACGCAGTTTCTTCACATC
>CALXCW010000103.1 GCA_944386905.1 uncultured Oscillospiraceae bacterium | reverse complement strand
GCTCCACGCCCCGCTGCTTCAGCCGCGACACCACCAGCTGGGAATCGGCCACGTTGCCGCCGTCGATGAGCATGCTCTCTCCGCCGCAGGTGAGGAAGATGCAGTCGGCCTGGCCCACATCGAGAAAATAGACCTGCAGCTCGTCCTCCGGCAGGGCGGCGGGCTGCTGGGTCAGGCTGCAGCCCGCCAGCAGGAAAAGCAGGAGCAGCAGCGTCAAAACACGTTTCATAGGCGCCTCCGTTTTTTCTCTGAGTATACCACATTGCCGCGGCCAATGCTACCGGCCGTTGATTGTATTCTTGCCGAGGCTGTGATACAATGGAAAAAAACAAAAGGAGTCGCCTATGCAGCTGCCGCCCCTTCAGATCATCGCCCATATCGAAAACGACTACACCGCCAAGTTCGCCATTCCCCGCCAGAGCGGGCTGGTGGAGTCGGTGGAGTCGCGCATCGTCTTTACCGAGGCATACCGCAACGAGACGGCCCTGCGGGGCATCGAGGGCTACAGCCACCTGTGGCTGCTGTGGATCTTCTCCCAGGCCATCCGGGACACCTGGTCGCCCACGGTGCTGCCGCCGCGGCTGGGCGGCAAGACGCGCATGGGCGTCTTTGCCACCCGCTCGCCCTTCCGGCCCAATCCCATCGGCCTTTCCTCGGTGCGGCTCTTGGGGGTGGAGCGGAGCACCCCCCGGGGGCCGGTGCTCCGCGTGGCCGGCGCCGACCTGATGGACGGCACCCCCCTTGTGGACATCAAGCCCTATCTCCCCTACACCGACAGCCATCCCGACGCCCTGGGCGGCTTTTCCGACCCGGTGCGGGACTACCGCCTGGAGGTGGTGTTTCCCCCGGCGCTGCTGGCCCAGGTGCCGCCGCGGCTGCGGGAGCCGGTGGTGGAGATCCTGGCCCAAGACCCCCGGCCCTCCTACCAGCACGACCCCGACCGGCTCTACGGCGCCGCCTTCGGCGGCTGGGACTTCCGCTTCCGGGTGAGAGACGGCGTGCTCACGGTGGTGGAGGTGGAGGCCCTGAAATAAAAAATGTGCAGCTCGCAAGCTGCACATTTTTTATAGATCGTCGGCATCCTGCACCGGCTTCTCCCCCGGCTCCATGGGCCGTCCGGTATAGCTGCCCAGGGGGTCCTGGGGATCGGGCGGCAGCGGAGCGGGCTTCTTTTTTTGCTTCATGGCCATCGCCTCCGCCCCTAGCATGCCCCGGGCCGGCGGCGGCTATGCCCCGTCAGTCAAATTCCGGGCCGCGGAAGGGCTGTCTCTCCGGCCGCCAGGCCTGCTGGCTGCGGCCGGTGACGTCCATGTAGAAGGCGCCCTCGGCGGCGCTCACATAGGGCGTCAGCCACAGCAGGCCGATTCCTAAGGTCAGCGACGCGAGAATCGCCCAGCCGATGAAGCTGAAATACAGGCAAAAGAGCCGCCACTTGTTGCCCCGCATCAGCCGCTTGGATTCCCGCATGGCCTCCAGGGCCGAGAGCTCGGGAAACTCCGCCATGAGATAGGGCATCATGGCATAGCGAAACCGGGCGATAATCCCCGGGATGATGAAGAGCAGCGACCACAGATAGATAAACACCATCTGCAGCACCGTCATGGCGATGCCGGAGAGTATGCGGGGAAACCGGGAGAATACGTCGGTGAATTTGGCGGGCTGTCCCTTGAGGAGATGGAGCTGGAAGGTGGCGCTGCCCATGGAGATCACGCCGCCGAGAATCAGTGACGCCAGGGCCATGACCGTGATGACCGTCTCCAGCAGGATCATGGTCTCCCGGCTGAGGTAGCTGCCCAGGTCAAACAGGGTCAGCAGATCGCCCTCGTAGAGCGATTGGTAGTCGGATATGGTGACCTGCTGGGCCGAGGTTGCCACGCCGCCGTTGGAGCCCATGGAGGCCACCCCCAGCAGAATGACCATCACGCCCACGCCGATGGCGGCGCCCCAGTGGCCCCGCAGGACTTCCCGGGCTCTGGCGCGCAGTTGTTTGGCATTCATGCAATCCTCTCCCTTCTGCTGCTTTGAGTATAGCATGGGGCAAAGCGGCTGTCAACGAAGGCCCGCCGGGCCGCCGCAATGTTCAGAAGCCGTTAAATTTTCAAATGAACTGGAAATCTCTCGGCCTTTTTTGTATAATGACCATAGAAATCCATGAATTACATGGAGATAGGAGGTTACTGTGGAAGCGATTTACGAAAATATTTTCTCGATTGAGTGGCAGCAGGTGGTCATGTGGATCATCGGCGGCATTCTCATCTACCTGGCCATCCGCCGGCAGATGGAGCCCACGCTGCTGCTGCCCATGGGCTTCGGCGCCATTCTGGTCAACCTGCCCCTGTCCGGGGCCGTCACCCAGGTCTACGACGGCGTGGCCGAGGTCGGCGTCATCGACCTGCTCTTTGACGCCGGGATCGCCAACGAGCTCTTTCCCCTGCTGCTCTTCATCGGCATCGGCGCCATGATCGACTTCGGCCCCCTGCTCACCAACCCAAAGCTGATGCTCTTCGGCGCCGCGGCCCAGTTCGGCATCTTCTTCACGCTGAGCCTGGCGGCCCTGGTGGGCTTCGATCTCAAGGACGCCGCCTCCATCGCCATCATCGGCGCGGCCGACGGCCCCACGTCCATCTTCGTGGCCAACTTCTTCCAATCCAACTACCTGGGGCCGATCATCGTGGCGGCCTACTCCTACATGGCCCTGGTTCCCATCGTCCAGCCGCCGGTGATCCGTCTGATCACCACCCGCCAGGAGCGGCGCATCCGCATGGCCTATACCGGCGGCCAGGTCTCCAAGCTCTCGCGCATCCTCTTCCCCATCCTGGTCACCATGATCGCCGGGATCGTCTCGCCCCGGTCGGTGGCCCTCATCGGCTTCTTGATGTTCGGCAATCTCCTGCGGGAGTGCGGCGTGCTCAATTCCCTGTCCGAGGCGGCGCAGAATATGCTGGCCAACCTGGTCACCCTGCTGCTGGGCCTCACCGTGGCGGCCCGGATGCAGGCCGACGCCTTCCTCAACCCCGGCACGCTGCTGGTGCTGGGCCTGGGGCTGGTGGCCTTCGTGTTTGACACCGTCGGCGGTGTGCTCTTTGCCAAGGTGCTCAACCTCTTCCTCAAGGAGAAGATCAATCCCATGATCGGCGCCTGCGGGATCTCCGCCTTCCCCATGTCGGCCCGGGTGATCCACAAGATGGGACTCCAGGAGGACAACCAGAATTTCCTGCTCATGCACGCCGTGGGCGCCAATGTGTCCGGCCAGATCGCCTCGGTCATCGCCGGCGGCATGATCCTCAACTTTTTCGGCTAAGGAGGAACCCGCCATGGAATGGAATGTTTCCCGCTTTCTCGAGACGCTGCCCTACATGCTCAAGGGCATGGTGGGGATCTTTGCGGTGACGCTGGTCATCATCGCGATGATCTGGCTCATCAACCGCCTCACCGGCGGCAAACAATAAGCCGCCCGGGCTTCACAGCTCCGACTCCGCCATGCGGTAGCCCACGCCGATCTCGGTGAAGAGATACTTCGGCTGGGCCGGGCTTCCCTCCAGCTTGCGGCGGATGTTGGCCATGTTCACCCGGAGAATCCGGTTGTCGCCGGCGGCGTTGGGCCCCCAGACGTGCTGGATGATCTGATCGTAGGTGAGCACCTTTCCGGCGTAGCGCGCCAGAAGGGACACAATCTTATACTCATTTTGCGTCAGGTGCACCGGCACGCCGTCCAGGAGCACCTGGCGCTTGTCGCAGTCCACCTGCAGGCCCTGACAGCGGTAGCGGCTGGGCGTGCTGCCTGCGGCGCGCTGCTCGGCGTGGCGCAGCGCCGTCCGCACCCGGGCCAGCAGCTCCGGTGTGCCGAAGGGCTTGGTGATATAGTCGTCGGCGCCGCGATCCAGGGCCAGCACCTTGTCGCGCTCATGGGTGCGGGCCGAGACCACCACAATGGGTACCCGGCTCCAGCGGCGCACCGCCTGGATGAACACCTGCCCGTCGGTGTCCGGCAGCCCCAGATCCAGCAGCACCAGATCGGGACAGTGGGACGAGAGCAGTGTCACGGCCTCCTCGCCGGTTTCGGCGGTGAGGACGGCATAGCCGTTAGAGGTGAGGACGGTCTTGAGAAAGCTGCGAATGTTTTTCTCATCCTCCACCACGAGAATATGCTGCTTATTCATGGTTAATCCTCCTCCAGAGGCAGAGTAAAATACACCCGGGCGCCGCCCCCGGGCAGGTTTTCCGCGCCCATCGCCCCGCCGTGGGCGCGGACAATGGCGCTGCACACCGTCAGGCCGATGCCCATGTGGCGGCGGCGGTCGTCGGCGGCGGCGGAGGCGGCCAGGCCGCCGGTGAAGAGCTTGGGCAGCAGCGCCGGGTCGAACCCGGCGCCGTTGTCCTCCACGGTAAATACCGCAAAACGGTTGCTGGAGGCCAGCTGCACAGTGAGGCAATCTGCGCCGGAGGCGTGAAACACCGCATTTTCCATCAGGTTCATCAACACTTGCTCAATCAGAATGGCGTCCATAGGGATCATCAGAAGTGCTTGCGGCACCGAGACCGTGAGGTTCCAGGCGGGAAAGCGCTTGCGGAATTTCTCCGCGGCGGATTGGAGGATCTCCTCCCCCGCCTCGGCCGTCTTGACCACGGCCTCCTCGCCGCTTCGATCCATGCGCGTGACCGTGAGGAGATTTTCCACCATGCGGATGAGCCAGCTGGCGTCGTCGTGGACGTCCCGCAGGAGCGCCAGGCGCTCCTCCCGGCTGATGGAGGCGTCGTGCTCCAAAAGCGCCGAGGAGACGCCGAGGATGCTGGTGAGCGGCGTGCGCAGATCGTGGGAGACGGCCCGCAGCAGGTTGCTGCGGGTCTTTTCCCGGTCGGCTTCCAGCCTGGCCTGGGCGCTGCGCTTGGCCTGCGTGGTGAGTGCGCTGGTGGTGATCGACACGACCAGCATGGTTACAATGGCAATGGGATAGCCGGCCAAGGTAAAGTTGAAGCGAAAGTAGGGATACGTAAAGAGAAAATTCACCGTGAGCACGCTGATCAGGGAGGCGGCAATTCCGTAGAAATAGCCATGTGTGATTCTCGCAATGAGAAACACTGCCAGCACAAAAAGCATGGATACGAAGTTATTCTGGCGGTCAAAACGCTGGAGCAGCAGGCACAGGGCCGACACGGCCAGGAGGATTCCCAGGCTGACCAGCGTGTCAGACAGTGAGAAATAAAACAGCCTGTGCAGACGTTCCTTGAAACCGGAGCCCATGGGCCTCCTCCCCTCTTTTCCCTCCTGACAACGCAGGGGCTATTTCTTTGATATTATACCATATTTTTCTTGGGCAGAAAAGAAGTTTTCTCCCATAGCGACGCCGGAATCTGCCCATTGACGACGCAAGAAAAAGCGGGTACACTGGTAATAGAACTTACAAGGAGAGGACAATATGGAGCTTGAAACCTTGCGGCAGAAGCTGGCTTCTGCCCATTATATTCACGATGAAACACTGCTTACCACCTTGACTGTGGCTCTTGAGCTGGGCCGACCGCTGCTGATTGAGGGCGCCGCTGGTGTGGGTAAGACTGAGATTGCCAAAGTTATGGCGTCTGCCCTGGGACGGGAACTTGTGCGGCTGCAGTGCTACGAAGGCTTGGACGAGAGTAAGGCGCTCTACGAGTGGAACTATCAAAAGCAGCTCTTGGCCATCCAGATTCAGCGCGACCGCCAGGATGCCGGCGACCTTACCGCCTCGCTCTTCAGTGACGACTACCTTCTGGAGCGGCCCTTGCTCAAATCTATTCGCTCGGAAAAGCCTGTGGTGCTGCTTATCGACGAGATCGATAAAGCAGACGAAGAATTTGAGGCATTCCTGCTGGAGCTGCTCTCGGAGATGCAGGTGAGCATCCCCGAGGTGGGCACCATCCGCGCTAAGACCATTCCCTTCGTGGTGCTCACCTCCAACCGCGCCAGACCCCTCTCGGAGGCGTTGCGCCGCCGCTGTGCCTATGTCTATCTCACCTATCCCGATCTTGAGAAGGAGCTGGCCATTCTCCGGGCCAAACTCCCCCATGTGGATGACCGTCTGGCCGCCCAGGTGGCCGTGGCGGTGCAAAAGCTTCGGGCCAATGAGGCCATCCTCAAAAAACCCTCCATTGCCGAGACGTTGGACTGGGCCAGCGCCCTGGATGCGTTGGGGGTGCGGGAGCTGACGCCCGATGCCATGCGTAAGACTGTGGGCTTCGTGCTGAAAAACAGCGAGGATCTCCATGTTCTCGACGAGGAAGCACCGGAGGCGCCGGAGCACTGCGGCCAGTGCGAGGGGCACCGCCATGGGTGATCCCACGGTCTATCTGGAGAAGCTCTCCCTCTTCTCTCGGATGCTCCGTCAGGAGGGGCTCACCGTGGGCGTTCAGGAAACGGCGGACGCCAGCCATATTCTTATTACGCTGGGCCTCGCCGACCGCGAGCGGGTCAAAACGGCGCTGCGGACGGTATTTGCCAAGTCTCGGGAGGAGCAGGTTGTCTTTGATCGGGTGTTTGACGGCTTTTTTGTCAGTGAGGAGACCATGCGCCGCCAAGCCCAGGAACAGATGGAGCACGAGCAGGAGTTGCAGCAGG
>CALXCW010000102.1 GCA_944386905.1 uncultured Oscillospiraceae bacterium | reverse complement strand
CCGCTGGAAAACGCCGCCCCCAGCGTACAGCGCAAGAGCAAAATCGCCGCCGTCTGCCGCGTTCCCAGGGTGTAGAGAGCAAACACTGTGACAAGATTGGCAAGTCCCAGCTTGATCCCCGGCAGAGGAATCAAAAGCTGCAACGGAATCAACCGCTCCATATAGGAGAGCGCCAGGGCCAATGCTGTGAGTATCGCGCCCAGGGCCACGTGTTTCGTTCGCGCCATCTTCTCCCCCCTATCCCGCAACGGCGTCAATCTCCGGTGCGCCGCCCACCAAGCGAATCTCCACGCCGTTGGGCAGGCAGATGATACTCTGCCCGGCATGGCTGCACCAGCCGGTGTGAACGCAATCCTGACTGGGGCAGTCGGATTCCACCACAGCCACCCGGCCATAGTCCACTGAAACCACATTGCAGTACGTGCCCTCCACCGTGAAGGTCAGCGATGTCCAGGCGGACATCTCCCGCACCAGGGCGCCATTCTTATAAACCTGGACAGTCAGCGGCTTGCCCTGCGCGCGGGCTGCCAGAGCGGCCAGCAGTCCCAGTGCAGTCAGTAAAATCACGCCGGCCACCAAAAAGTCCCCAGGGCGCAGCCGCAGTTTCTCACGGTTCATGTCATCGCCTCCCATGCACCCAGCAGGCGCTTCACGCACTTTGCCCTTGCCGTACCTTAACTCTTACTATATCGTATGTTTTAGCCAGTGACAACAGGAAAATACCAGAAGAAATAGGATGTTTTCCGTATTTTTTAAGCGCAGCCGTTTTCAGCGCACCGTGTTTTATTTTGATATACCTGCGACAGCGGACGGATATGGCAGATTTCGCAGGGGTAACCCTCTCCCATAGTCTTGAGATCGCCCACATAGAGGGCATTCAGGCCAAATTCTTCTATCTCAGAGGAAACGATTTGCAAACCCAAGGGGCCGTCTTGAAGGACGCCCACCAGCTCCAAGGCCTCCCCATCGCCGTCGTACTCCCCCTTCTCCACGTTCCAGGTGAGTACGCCCTGGGGATCACGGAGGAGATATTGATACTCCATTCCGCCCAAAAGTGTGCCATCCGCCCAATAACCCTCCCGGGTTTTGCCGCCGTAGTGGTTATAGGCAACGCCAGGGCCACAGAAATAGCCTTGATGGACAAAACCCGCATAGCGCGGCCCGCGCACAAAGCCCTCGGTTACGGCCATATCCGCCTCCCAGGTGACACCCAGCTGGCCGCAAGCCACCAGTTGGCCCCGGTCAAACACCTGGACGCCCCCGTCCCATGGCCCCGGCTGCTGCCAGCCGTCCCAAGGGCGAAGGGTCTCCGGGGCAAAGGATTCGAGAAATGCCTGGTCGGCAAAGATATTATAGACACACTCTGCAAAGTCCAGCGCCGCCGGGTGGAGTTCCGAAGCCTGCGCAAAGAGTCTCTGACCGTCCCGATCATAAATCACACTGCGTGCCTGGTATTCCCCTTCCGTCCCGGGAATGTGGAGCGCCTTACAGAGATTGTAGGTGTCGCGCTCTAAAAGATCATATCCATTTCGGGCTTGGATCGTCAAGGGCGCCCAGGCGGAAGCCAGTATGGGCCGCAGCCAGGGGCGGCAGAAGGGCGCCGGATCCCGCACGCCATCCTCCACGTCCGCCTGCTCTACAGCCTGGGCCAGGGCCGATAGACGGCGAAAATGCTCTAAAGGCAGATCGTCCAGTAAAATCTCACCGTAGGTCTGGACATACTCCCCCAATCTGCGGCCCACGCCAAGGGTACCGCTCTGGAGACGCAGAAGCCATTGGAGACTGTCCTCCACAGCCAAGGCCACCAGCGTCCTGGCAAAAGCCCGCTTACGCCGTTCTGCCTCGTTCTCGTCGCGCTTTTGCAGGCGGTAGATGTACACCGCGATAAAGACTGTGGCCAGAAGTGTCCACGTGTCAAAGACCAACGCCGTTACAGAAAATACCGCCGTGGTAAGATCCGCCCGCCAGACCAGATGGACATGTCTTTCCAATCCGACAGCCATTGCTACGGATGCCAGAATAAAGAGCGCCGCCAACACCACATATCGCTTTTTCAATGCCTCGCCTCCCCCTCATCTTCTGCGCGTCAAGCAGGGATATTATACCACAGCATTTCACGGGGCACAAGAAGTCGTGGTAAAAGCAAATGCGGATCGCAGATCTTGTGTTGGTACGGCTGGCTGGCAGGTCGGCTTCCATGTATAAAAAGGGCGTCGCATTTCGCGACACCCTTTCTACAGCGGCGGCGTAATACTCCGGGCTTCCCATACCGCTTCGTTTCCGAATTTTGAAGGCTAACCGTGCTCCAAGGCGCGCAAAAGGGACAGGATATCCTTGAGCGCCGCGGCATAATCTGCTTCTGCGCGGTGGGCAACGGCTTCAAAGGGCGCTCCCTGCCGGTTGGTTACAAACACGGCTGTGATTCCCAGGTCGTAGACAGCCTCGATTCCAGGCCCCACCGTCCCCACCAGGGCCACCACCGGCACACCGGCAGCCTTGGCCCGGCGCGCCACGCCCACAGGTACCTTGCCGCCCAAGCTCTGACTGTCCAGCCGTCCCTCGCCGGTAAGCACCAGATCACAGCCGATCAAGTGCCGCTCAAAATCCACCAGGTCTAAAACCACCTCGATTCCGGGCCGCAGGGCCGCGCCCAAGAGCGCAGCTGCCCCCGCGCCAAAGCCGCCGGCTGCGCCGGCCCCCGGCAATTGCGCCACGAACCGGCCCAGTTGCCGGGTGAAAACCGCATCCAAATGCCGTAGCCCATCCTCCAGCTGCATCACCATGGCCGCATCTGCTCCCTTCTGCGGAGCAAAGACCGCTGCGGCACCGCGAGGGCCGCAGAGTGGATTATCGATGTCGCACATGACCTCCACCGTCACACCCTTCAGCAGCGCTTCCGCCTCGGTGCAGTCGATGGTGTCAATCTCCCGCAGGGTGGCTCCCACAGGGCAGAAAGCCGTGCCGTCGGTGCGGTAGAATTTCACACCCAACGCCGCGGCGGCACCGCAGCCGCCGTCGTGGGTGGCGCTGCCGCCCAGCCCCAGCACCAATCGCTTGGCGCCGTGCTCCAGAGCATGGCGCATCAGTTCTCCCACGCCGTAGGTGGTGGTCTGAGAGGGATCCCGGCGGCGGGCCAGCGGCAGTCCCGCCGCTGCGGCCATTTCCACCACCGCGCTTTCTCCCACACGGCCATAATACGCCTCCACCGGCGTACCCCAGGGGCCCGTCACCCATAGGGAGACTTTCTCCCCTCCGGCAGCCTGCAAAAAGCAGTCTACCGTCCCCTCGCCGCCGTCTGCCACCGGCAGCGCCGTCACGGCACAGCCAGGAAGAACAGACGGCACCGTCCGCACGGCCATATCGCAGATTGCCCGGCTGGAGAGCGTACCCTTGAAAGAATCCGAAATGACCAAAATCTTATTCATCGCTCAGTTTACCACATGGATGGGCGCGCCGCTTAAAAATGCGGCCACATTTTCCACAGTCACGTCCATGATCCGCTGCCGCGCCTCCCGCGCACCCCAGGACATATGGGGTGTGAGGATACAGTTCGGCGCTGTGAGCAGCGGATTATCCCGGCGGATGGGTTCGCTGTCCACCACGTCCAACCCGGCCGCCGCCAACTTTCCGGTGCGCAGTGCCTCCGCCACCGCGTCCTCACACAGCAGCTGTCCCCGGGCGTTGTTGATCAGGATCGCCCCGTCCTTCATCCCCGCCAGCGTATGACGGTTGATAAGGTGCGTATTTTCCGGCGTGAGATTGCAGTGGAGAAATACCACATCCGACCGGGCCAGCAGCGTCTCCAGCGGTACATACGTCCCCACGGCCCGTCCTGCTTCATTGGGATGGGGGTCACAGGCCAAGACCTCCATTCCCAGGGCTGCGGCAATCCGTCCCGTGGCCTGTCCAATACGTCCAAATCCGATAATTCCAGCCGTCTTGCCCTGGAGCTCAACCAAGGGATAATCCCAGTAACACCAATCCACATGGTCAGCCCACTTCCCTGCGTGGACACTCTCACTGTGATGGCCGATGTGATGGCAAACCTCCAAAAGCAGCGCAATGGCAAACTGGGCCACCGAAGCCGTGCCGTAGGCGGGCACATTGCTCACCACAATCCCCCGTTCCCTGGCATAGGCGCAGTCCACAACATTGTAGCCCGTGGCCATCACTGCAATCATCCGCAAAGCCGGACAGTGGTCGATGGTCGCCCGGGTGATGGGTGTTTTGTTGACCACCGCCACCTCGGCATCCCCGATGCGCTGCGCGATGGCCGGGGAATCCACATAGGACGTACGGTCATAGACCGTCAGGGCTCCCAGCGCCGACAAGCTCGCCCAGCTCAGATCGCCTGGGTTTTCCGTGTAGCCGTCCAGGACGACGATTTTCATATGCGCTCCTCCTTGCAACGGCGCCGCGGCGCCGGTTTTCTTCATTTTAGTGTAACACGGCGCCCCATTTCCTGCAAGACTTCTCGCAAAGGCCCTTTACCCCGGGCGCCGGATATGGTACTCTGGAAAAAAGGCCATCGAAGGAAAACCAGCTTTATTCCAGGTTTGAAAGCCGCACCGCCAGGACAAAAAATACAAGCCGTTACAGCCTATTTTTCAGGAAATACATTGGGAGGGATCCACTTTGGTTGACAACGACCACAAGCCCCGCTGCCCCTGGGCAAAAACTAACAATCCGCGCTATCTCGACTACCACGACCATGAGTGGGGCGTTGCAGTACACGATGACCACAAACTCTTTGAAATGCTGCTCCTGGAATGCTTTCAAGCGGGCCTCTCCTGGGAATGCGTGCTCAACAAGCGCGAAGCCTTCCGCCGCGCCTTTGACGGCTTCGACGTGGAGGCGGTGCGCCGCTTTGACGCGGCCAAGCTGGAGGCATTGGCTGCCGATCCGGGCATCATTCGAAACCGCCGCAAGCTCCAAGCGGCGGTGACCAACGCCCAAATCTTCTGGGAGATTCAGCAGGCGTGGGGCAGCTTCGATCACTATCTTTGGCACTGGACAGAGGGCGCTGTGCTCCGGGAATCGGGCCCTGTCTCCTCTCCTCTGTCCGACGCCATCTCCAAGGATCTGCGCCGCCGGGGCATGAAATTTGTGGGCAGCGTTACCATCTACGCATATCTACAGGCCGTAGGGGTAATCTACGCCCATGTACCGGAGTGCTTTTTGGCTGCGCAGCACGGGCAATAAGGCCTCGCCGGCTTGGCTGCCACAAGAGGTCATCACGCGCCTTCAGGCAAGGCCCATGATCCTAGCCACGGTCTTCCCTTTTTCTGCACAAAAAATCGAAAACTTCTCCCAGATTTCACGGACGATTAGCTGCTACGATATACTGTACCCAGATTCGGTGCAAAAGATTCGTTTCCATTTCCTGAGAACGAATCATGCAATTTCCTTGCAGCCGCGATTGGCGCAAAGGCCGCCGTAGCGGGCTTCATTTCGCCATAGGAAATGGCGGCGTTTTTTTCTAGGAAAATTCGCGGTTGATTCATCGCCGATGCAGCCATATTAAGCGAGGAATTCAAAAGTGAAGCGAGGAGAAGGCAATGAAAAAACGGATGGCAACCTGGTGCACCGCAGTTTTGGCGGCGCTGATTTTGGCGTCACCTGCGGCCGCACTGCCGCGGACGCTCATTCCCGGCGGCTGCACCATTGGAATCAAACTCGACACCCAGGGGCTGGTGGTGACCGGCTTTGACAGCCAGTCCTCCGCCGAAGCGGCAGGACTTCGCAAAGGCGACGTCATCATCGAGGTGGACGGTGAGGCAGTCCATACTGTGGCTGCGCTCCAGCAGTGTCTCGAGGCGGAGCCTGTGGTACTCACGGTGCTGCGCGGCGGCAAAGAGGCGGAATTCTGCGTCACACCTACTATGACCGAATCCGGCGGGCGCCTGGGCGCCTATGTCCGCGACAGCGTTGCAGGCATCGGCACCGTGACCTATTACGATCCCAACACCGGCGCCTTCGGCGCACTGGGCCACGGCGTCAATGACACGGAGTCAGCCATTCTCATGCCTGTGGAGGTAGGCGTTGTGGTGCGCTCTACGGTAGCCCAGGTAGAAAAGGGCAAGACCGGCAAGCCAGGTGAGCTCAAAGGTGTATTCCATGTGGATGACATTCTCGGCGAGGTGGACAGCAACACCTCCTTCGGCGTATTTGGTCGGCTGACAACGCCGGTGGCAGGCACTCCTGTCCCGGTGGCCTCCTCAGAGGAAGCCAAGGTCGGAAAAGCAACCATCCTGGCCAACGTTCAGGACGGCACGGTGCAGGAGTATGAGGTTCGGATTGAAAAGCTCTTTCCCCAAGCCCGGGAGACCGGAAGAAATCTGCTCATTCAGATCACCGATCCCGCCCTCCTGGCGGCCACCGGCGGAATTGTCCAGGGCATGTCGGGCTCGCCCATTCTCCAAAACGGCAAGCTCATCGGCGCGGTAACCCATGTTTTGGTGGACGATCCCACGCGAGGCTACGGCATTTTCATTGAAAACATGCTGGCGGCGGAGGAATAAACAACCGGAAGAATACTGACCGATCTAGGCTTTTGCAGCTTTGAACAAGTTGCAAAAGCCATCTTTTT
>CALXCW010000101.1 GCA_944386905.1 uncultured Oscillospiraceae bacterium | reverse complement strand
CCAGCAGGCGGAGGATTTGATCGGCCTGCGTCTCCGGCACACCGGCGCGGCGGAGATCGGCCGAGCAGAGCGATCGAAGGCCGTCGCCATCCATGCCGGCAGCGCGGATGCGCAGACCCAGGTCGCGAAATTGAGCGGTGGTGAGGGGATGGGCCTCGGGTTGGCCCAGGGCGCAGCATAAGAGCAGCATCCCCTGCTGGGCGGCGGTCATCGGAAACGCTTGCGCACCACCGGCTTCTTTACTTCCTCTTCTACCAGCAGATCGCCCTCGATAAACCGCATCGGGCGGATGGTGAAGTGGGAGTATTTCGCAATCTCGTCCAGCTTGGCCTTTTCAGGGAAGTTGCCGAGAATACTCCAGGCGGCGCCTTTCCGCTTGGCACGACCGGTGCGGCCGATGCGGTGGATGTAGTATTCGTTTTCTTCGGGTACGTCAAAGTTGATGACACAGTCCACGTCGTCCACATCGATACCCCGGGAGGCGACATCCGTGGCCACCAAAACGGACAACTTGCCGTCTTTAAAGGTTTTCATGGTCTTTTCCCGGACGGCTTGGCGGATGTCGCCGTGAATGCAGTCAGCGTCCAGTCCGGCGCGGCGCAGATCGTCGCTCAGACGCTGGCACATGTGTTTGGTGTTGCAGAAAATTATGACACGCTCATACTGCATGGCGCGAATGAGCCGCAGTGTTGTCTCGGTCTTTTCCAGGGGGGAGACGGTGAGGGAGTACTGGTCGATATCGGGCTTGTTTTCCTGGTCGGCGGGGACGGTAATTTCTACTTCGTCGCGCTGATACATCCAGCTGACGGTCATTACCTCCTGCGAGATGGTGGCGGAGAAGAGTCCCATACTCTTTTTATTCTTGAGCTTATCGAGAATATGCGTCACATCCTTGAAAAAGCCCATGTCCAGCATACGGTCGGCCTCGTCGAGGACGACGGTGTGGACTTTGTCTAAGCGGAGGTTCTTGCGGTTGTAGTGATCCATCAGACGGCCCGGTGTTGCCACCACGATCTGGGGCTTTGCCTTGAGCGCCTTGATCTGTGGTTCCATCTTCTGACCGCCGTAGACCACTGCCACGCGGATATTCTTATAGTAGCGCAAAAGACCACGGAGCTCTTCGCAGATCTGAATGGCCAGCTCCCGGGTGGGGGCGAGAATCAACCCCTGGAGATCTTCGGATTCTGCGTCGATGTGCTCGATCATGGGGATGCCGAAGGCAAAGGTCTTGCCGGTGCCGGTGGGGGCCTTGGCGATGACGTCTTTCCACTGGAGGAAGGGCGGGATGGCTTCGGCCTGCACACGGGTAGGATAGCCGTAGCCCTTTTTCTCCAGCGCCTTTAGGATTTCTTCCGAGAGGCCCAGATCCTGAAAAGTCAATTCTTGCTCCATATCAATTCCTCTGTCCATTCTATAATTTTCGTTATTATAGCAGAACCACAGCCCTTTTGCAACCGTGAGCCACCCGCGGAAGGTATTAAAAAATACAAATTATGGAAGCTGTGCTTGTAAAAGCATACAAGTTCCGCTTTTGCAATTCGTTGAAAAAGGAGAAAAGCACCAGTTGATATTGACAGAAATAGTTTAGAATACTAAGATGTAGACAAATGAAACGGGTTTCATAATAATAAAATATTCGAACATGGGAGGCGGGTGGATTGATCAATATACGCGAGGTGGCGCGATTGGCCGGCGTGTCTCCGGCCACTGTGTCGCGGGTCATCAACGGCACGGCGAGCGTATCAGAGGAAAAGCGGCAGCGGGTGCTCCAGGCCATTGAGGCCACGGACTTTGTCCCCAACGAGGTGGCCCGATCCCTGTTCAAGCGCTCGGCCAAGACCATCGGCCTTATCATCCCCAGCATTCGAAATCCCTACTTTACCGAGCTCGCTGCCAAGCTCGACGAGTTGGCCACCCAGCGGGGCTATCGGCTCTTTCTCCACAATGTGGGTTATGATCTCGACCAGGAGTGGGCGGCGCTGCAGCAGCTGGAAGCCATCAATGCAGACGGCGCCATCCTTGTGCCAAGCAGCAACGACGACCGCGCCGATCAGCGGGAACTTTCCATCCCTCTGGTGGTGCTGGACTCGGACTTCAACGGCCCAGTAAGCGCCTACCTCTACTGCGACTATTACCAGGGCGCCCAGTTGGCCATGGAGCATCTGGTGGACTGCGGCTGCCGGGAAATCGTCTGCATCCGCGGCCCTCAGAGCACGTTCAGCGGCCGCAGCCGTTATGTGGGTTACCGCGACTATTGCCTGGAGCATCATATTCGCCAGCGAGTGGTGGATTGCGACTACGACTTCAACGCCGGCCTTGCCATGACCGAGGAGCTGCTGGAGCGGTATCCCAAGGTGGACGGCATTCTGGCCTGCAATGATATTGTGGCCATTTCCACCTATAAGATCCTCCATAAGCGAAATATTCCCGTACCCGATCAGATCCAACTCATCGGATTTGACGATATTGCGTTTTCCAGCCTGATCTCTCCGGAGCTGACGACCATTCATCAGCCCATTGATGATCTGGCGAGTTTGGCCATGGATTTGGTGTTGCGCCAGGAGGAGAGAGCGGTGAAAGGAGGGCGCCACATTTTGCCCGTCACACTGGTGCAGCGTGAGACAACGAAAAGAAAGGATGCGTAAGGAAATGAAGCGAAGCGGAATCTTAAACAGCGAAATTTCCCGGGTGCTGTCGTACCTGGGGCACACCGATCGGATTGCCATTGGCGACTGCGGCCTGCCGATTCCCGATGAGGTGGAGCGGATTGATCTGGCACTCTGCTTTGGCGAGCCAAAGTTTCTCCATGTGCTGGAGCTGGTACTCCAGGACATGAAGGTGGAGAAAATCGTGCTGGCGGAGGAGATCAAGGCACAGAACCCGGCGGTGCTCGAGGGCATTGAAAAGCTCTTCGCCGGGCAGGTGGAGGTGGAGTTTGTTCCCCACACAGCTCTGAAGGCCGCCACCCATGACTGCAAGGCCGTTATCCGCACCGGCGAGACTACGCCCTATGCCAATATTATCTTGCAGTCCGGCTGCATTTTTGGCTGAGCAGGGGGGACACAGACATATGAACATTGAAATGCGGGGCATCAACAAGTCCTTTGCCACCAACCAGGTGCTGAAAAACGCCGGGTTTGATCTCAAGGATGGCGAGATCCACGCGCTGATGGGAGAAAACGGTGCAGGTAAATCCACACTGATGAAAATTCTCACCGGCGTATACTCCAAGGACTCCGGTACCATCCTGGTCGATGGCAAGGAAGTCCACTACAAGAGCCCCCAGGAAGCGGAGAAGGCGGGCATCGTCTTTATTTACCAGGAGCTCAACGTGCTTTTCGACCTGACCGTGGAGCAAAACCTCTTTATGGGCAAGGAAATTACCAAGGGCTTTGGCCTGTGTGACCGCAAGGCCATGTGCAAAAAAGCCCAGGAGATCATGGATCGCATGGGCGTGCACATTCCGGTCACGGCGGTGATGTCTGACCTCTCCGTGGGCCAGCAGCAGATGGTGGAGATCTGTAAGGCGCTGATGGTGGACGCCAAAGTCCTCATTATGGATGAGCCCACCGCTGCGCTGACCCAGAGTGAGACAGAGATCCTCTTCCAGGTCATCCAATCCCTCAGGGAAAAGGGCGTGTCCATTGTCTATATCTCTCACCGCATGGAGGAGATCTTCGAGCTGTGCGACCGCATCACCATCCTCCGCGACGGCGAGTACATCGGTACCCGCTATATCAAGGACATCACCATGGACGACGTGGTGCGCATGATGATTGGCCGAGAGATCGGCGAGCGCTATCCCAAGCGTGATGTGGAGATCGGCGCGGAAGTGCTGCGGGTGGAGGGACTCACCCATCAGAAGCTTTTCCGAGATGTGAGTTTCACGGTACATGCCGGTGAAGTCTTGGGTGTCTCAGGCCTGATGGGCGCGGGCCGCACGGAGATCATGCAGGCCATTTTCGGAAATCTCCCGGTGGTGGCGGGTAAAATTTACATTGACGGCGTTGAAGTCAAGATTCACAATCCCCGTCAGGCCATCGCTGCGGGCATTGGGTTTATCACCGAAGATCGCAAGACCGAGGGCCTGCTTCTGGAAAAGAGCGTGGAGGAAAATATCGAAATTGCCAACTTGGGCAAGACTTCTCGTAAGGGAATCCGCTCCAAGTCGCTGCGCACCAAGCTGGTCAAGGAGGCCATTGAGGAATTCCACATCAAGTGCTTCGGCCCGGAGCATGAGTGCAACAACTTGAGCGGTGGCAACCAGCAGAAGGTGGTGCTTGCCAAGTGGATCTACACCGAGCCCAAGATTCTCATTCTTGACGAGCCTACGAGAGGTGTGGACATCGGTGCGAAGAAGGAAATCTACAGCGTTATCAATGACTTGGCCGCAAGGGGCGTCGCCGTCATTATGGTTTCCTCGGAACTGCCCGAGGTACTGGGTATGAGCGACCGGATCATGGTTGTCCATGAGGGCAAGGTCACCGGTATTATCAACAGTGCGGACGCAGATCAAGAAAAGGTCATGACTTTGGCCACAGGAGGATGTTTAGCATGAAAAATGGAACAACGGCAACCAAGAGCACCAAGAAAATCGGTGCGGTAATCGGTGAGTACGGCGCGTTTATCGCCCTGATTGTGCTGGTCGTACTCCTTAGCGCCATCAACGCAGATTTCCGCCAACCCAGCAACTTTACCAACCTGCTGCGCCAAGCTACCTTTAATGGCCTGATTGCCGTGGGCATGACCTGTGTCATCCTCTCCGACGGCATCGATCTCTCGGTGGGCTCCATCTTCGCATTGAGCGCCATCATTTGCGCCAAGCTCATCATGGTCGGGGTTCCCGCCGTGCTCTGCGTTCTTATTGCGCTGGTGGCGGGCACACTCCTGGGTGGTGTCAGCGGTGTGCTGGTCACCAAGGGACGGCTCCAGCCCTTCATCGCCACCCTTATCACCATGACTGCCTACCGCGGCTTGGCCATGATCTTCACCAACGGCAAGCCCATCTCCCGGCTGGCTGAGAGCATCTCCAGCGAGGGCGGCTCCTTCTTCTTCAAGGCCCTGGGCAAGGGCAACCTGGCGTTCTCCTCCAACACCGGCATCAGTTTCCCCATCCCTGCTTTTATCCTCATCCTGGTGTTCGTTCTCTTCTACTTCATCCTCAACCGTACTACCTTCGGACGCCGGATCTATGCCACCGGCTCCAATGCCAAATGCGCCAAGTTGGTGGGCGTCAACACCGACCAGGTGAAGATTATCGTCTATTGCATCTCTGGTTTCCTGTCCTCTCTGGCCGGCCTGATTATGATTTCCCGCGTCAACTCTGCGCAGCCCACCTTGGGCGACGGCTTTGAGCTGGATGCCATCGCCGCCGTGGCGCTGGGCGGCACCAGCATGAGCGGCGGCCGCGGCAAGATCATCGGCACCGTAGCCGGTGTGCTCATCATCGCCGTTCTCAACAATGGCCTCAACATCCTGGGCGTGACATCCTACTATCAGGACGTCATCAAGGCGGTTGTCATTCTCGTGGCTGTTCTCTCGGACAGCAAGCGATAACGCGGATAGGAGATAAGTACATGAAAAAAATCATTGCATTGCTCTTGTGTTTTGCCCTGGCAGTCTTTGCCGCGGGCTGTACCATTGTCATTGACGGCGAGACAACGACCACTGCCTCTACCAATACTGCGGCCAACGGCACCATCGGCCTGTCGGTTTCCACGCAAAATAATCCCTTCTTCGTCACCCTGGTGGAAGGCGCGAAGGCTGCTGCCCAGACCCTGGGCGTCTCCCTGAGCGTGGTGGATGCCGGCGACGATGTGGCCAAACAGGCCAGCGACATTGAGGATCTGGTCTCCTCCAACATCAGCGTGTTGATTGTTAACCCCGTGGACTCCGACGGCGTCACCGGTGCGGTACAGGCTGCCGTGTCCAAAGGCGTGAAAGTTATCTCCGTCGACCGCGCCGTCAACGGCGTGGAGATTGACTGCCAGATTGCCTCGGACAATGTCCTGGGCGCGGAGCTGGCCACGCAGTACATTGTGGACACCCTGGGCGAGGGTGTGAAGGTGGCCGAACTGGAGGGCACACCCGGCGCTTCCGCCGCCATCGACCGCAGCGAGGGCTTCCACAACATCGCCGATGAGAAGCTGGAGGTGCTGGTGAGCCAGACCGCCAACTTCGATCGCACTGAAGGCATGTCCGTCATGGAGAACATGCTCCAAGCCCATGGCGATATCCAGGCCGTCTTTGCCGCCAACGATGAGATGGCCCTCGGCGCAGCCGAGGCTGTGGCCGGCTCTGGCAAGGACATCATGGTGGTGGGCTTTGACGCCACCGACGACGCCATCGATGCCATCAAGGCCGGCCGTATGGATGCCACCATCGCCCAGCAGCCCGCCCTCATCGGCTCCACCGCTGTGGAGCAGGCGTTGAAGCTCATCAACGGCGAAGAAATCCCCGAGAGCATCCCCGTGGCGGTGACGCTGGTCACCGCCGAGAACGCCGACACCTACGCTGCCGCCGAGCCTTCCACCGCCGCGCCCATCGTGGGCAACGGTACCATCGGGCTCTCTGTTTCCACCCAGAATAACCCCTTCTTCGTCACCCTGGTGGAAGGCGCCCAGGCAGCAGCCCAGGAGCTGGGCATGGACTTGAGCGTGGTGGAT